>JBDKTA010000015.1 GCA_039680605.1 Planctomycetaceae bacterium
AGCCGCCGGCGATTCACGTCAGCGCCGCCCGCCAGGAGCGCGCGTGGCTGTTCTCCGTGCGCGACAACGGCATCGGGATACGCCCCGAGGACCACGAGCGGATCTTCGCGATCTTCCAGCGCCTCGATGCGCACAGCCACACCGCCGCAGAGGGCACGGGCGTCGGCCTGGCCATCTGCAAGAAGATCGTCGACCATCACGGCGGGCGCATCTGGGTGCAGTCGCACCCGGGCCAGGGCAGCACGTTCCTGTTCACCGTTGCCGACCGTGAAGGGTAGAAGCCCGCGGTCTCTCGAGGGGGGGCTGCGTAAGCTTTCCGGGGAACTCGTTCAGACCTGCTGGCGCCCTTGGCCTTGGCTGAGTTCTACGGTTTTGCCCTTGCTGTAGAAGCGATTTGAAAAGAACGACTCGGCGGCCATCAGGATCAGGAGCAGCAGCAGGCCCGGGGCGGTCAGGTCCAGGTCCTGGGTGGCCTGGTCCTGTTCGTGGGCGATCTGGTCGATCTTGCTGACGATGCCGGCGCGGCCGGGCGGAAGGAGCTTGAGCACGTCGGCGGGCTCGCTGCGCCGCAGGTCGCTTTCGCCGCTGTCGGGATTGACGCTGAAGCCCCGCAATTCCTGGCGGTCGTCCTGCGTGAAGCGAACCGTCCAGTTGCCCACGGCGTCTGCCGGCAGCGTCACCGACCGCGACTGCACCGACGTCACCACGCCCTGGTACGCCTCGCTGCCCGGGCGGCGAACCGTCACCAGCGGGCTTCGCATGGTGTGCGGAAAGGGAACGCTGGCGGCCGCCCCCCAGGCGTACTGCGAGCGGGTCTCGATGGCGCCCAGGAACACCTGCACGGCGCGCTGGGCCAGCACGGGGAACTGCGCCAGCGGCGCGAGGTTCGACATCGCCCGCGCGGGCGAGAAGTTCCACAACATGACCGTGCCTCGCCCGACCTGGCGGGTGATGATGGCGGGGGTCTTGTCGGCGTAGTCGACGACGCGGGAGGCGTCGCCGGCCAGGGCGGTGATCGAGAACCGCCGCCGGCAGCGCACGTCCGTCAGCGGCGGGTTCTGCCCCTGCGTGAACGGCGTCAGCAGCGGGTGCTGCGAAGGCGTCTGCACATCCCACGCCGCGGCCGGCTCGACCGCCTCCATCGCCCCCAGCGAGGCGGGCATGAGCTTCTGCGCCGCCGGCGTGTTGTACGACGCCGCACCGGTCATCGACCCGACCACCACCCACAGCCCGCCGCCGCTGCTGACGAAATCTTCCAACAGCCGCCACTGCCCCTCGCCCAGGCTGCCCACATCCGACAGCAGCACGATGGCCGCGCTCTTGAGCTCCGCTGCGCTGAGCCGGTCAGCCGTGACGACGCGCGTGCTGACCCAGTCGCCGCCGCGCGCGGCGCGGGTCATGATGAACGTGGTGTCATTGCCCCGGTCGCGATCGTCGCCCTGGCCGATCGTCGCCGCCTCGCGCACCACCAGGCACGTCGCCGGCGGACCCACCTGCAGCGTGAAATACTGCACGTTGTCCCAGGTCAGCGGGTCCTTCTGCCGGATCGCCACGCGCCCCTGCAGCAGCCCGGCGCGCCGGGCCTGTACCGTCAGCGGCGGCGAGTCGATCGCCACCGTCTGACCGGCCTTGAGCGCCACCGCCCGGTGGTCCTCCGGCTGACCGTCCGCGTCCAGGTTCAGGTCGTACTCGCCGGCCAGGCCGCTGCTGGCCAGCTCCGTCCGCAGCGTCACGCTGACGCCCACCGGGACGCGCGGCGATTCCAACCGCAGCGGCGCCAGCGAGACGTTGGCGCCCTGCCCGGCCGAGCAGTCCAGCACGATCACCCGCGGGGCGACGGCGGTCTTTCCGGCGGCGGATTTCGCCGCGGCCAGTTCCAGGCCTCCGCCGTCGCGCCAGCTCTGGGCCGTCATGTCGCTGACGAGGTAGATCTCGCGCCGGGCCAGGTCGCTGGTGGCCAGCAGCGCCGCCGCCCGCGCCATGCCCGCGGCCACCGACGCGTCCGAAGGCGTTTCCTCGATTTCGAGAATCTGCTGGGCCGCCAGCTTCAGGTCGCCCAGGAACAGGGTGCGGGCGGCGGGGCGCGAGGTGCGGATGACCGCCACGCGGCTGCCCGGCGAGCGGCTGGCGATACGCGCGATGACATCCTGGGCCAGCGACCGCCCCTGCGCCAGGAGGCTGCGGTCCTGGAACTGGTAGCCCATCGAGGCGCTGTCGTCGACGACGAACACCGCCGCCACGGGCAAGCTGGCGTCGGCCGCGGTCGTCCAGGCCGCAATCACGCACCGCGCCAGGAGCATGATGATCAGCGCCAGGGCGGCCATCCGCATCAGCAGCAGGATCAGGTGCTTGAGTTTGAGCTTGCTCAGGGTGGCCTGCTGGGTCTTTCGCACGAATCGCAGGGCGGGAAAATCCAGCTCGCGCGGTTTGGTGCGCATGATCAGATGAATGATCACCGGCGCCGCCACCGCGGCGGACGCCCACAGGAGCGAACCGAACATGAATGTCAGCGACGCGAGCATCATCGATGCTGATTATACCCGTGTTGATTGCTGATTGTGGATTTCGGATTGCGGATTTGCGGAACGCGCCGGTGAGGGATCCGGCTCGCCGCTTGCGGTTTGGCGTCTTTGGCATGCGCAGCGGCGGTCCTTCCAGTCAACAAGCGGGTTAAACAAGTCGATATACCAGGCAATGACGAAACGCCGACGGCGTTACGCTTACTGAGGGGAAGGAGAAAATGTCATGACGAGTTTATTGTTGGTAATGATGTTAAGCGCAGCCAATCCTCCTGCACAGACTCAACCTGCCGCCAAGCCGATCGAAGAAGTGCTGCCAAACGAAAAGGCCCCCAACGGCAAGAAGGTCATGGTCACCACTCGCATCTTGATCGAGAAGGTCGACCCCAAGAGCTTCAAGGTGACGTTCATCGACGCCAGCAAGAAGTTCAGCGTCAATATCAAGAAGTGGAAGCCCGGTCTGACCGACGTCAAGCCCGGCTGCATCGTCAACGTCACCGGCGAACTGCATTACGGCGCCTGCCGCGGCGGCACGCAGTCGATCCGGTACAAGGTCAAAGAAATCAGCGGCCGCACGTACAACGACCACCGCCACTGGCGCACGGACCAGGCGATCTACATTATCAATCCCACGTACACCATCACCCCGCCCGAGGCCGCCAAAGAAGCGATGAAGAAGAAGTAGTGGCAACGGCGGAATGATGGAATGTTGGAATAACAACCGATCGCGCGGGCTTCCTGGCCCGCGCGATTGTTTTTGCCGTTGAGCGGAACTGGGGCAGCGGTTCCGCGGTTGGACGTTTGCTGTTTGTCTTCTTGCCTGGAGCTTGTAGCCTGTAGTTTGGAATTTCCGTTTTCCGCCCCGCTCTTTGCCGCTAACATGCCCCTCTTCACGGAGAATGTTATGATCACTGGAAAACTCTGGGACCTGCACGACGAGGCCACGCTCTGGAAGTTCGACGCCGCGGCCGTCCGCCTGCTGACGCAGACGGGCCTGCGCATTCACCACGAGGAACTGCTGGACATCATGGGCCGCGCCGGCTGCCGGATCGACAAGCCCGCCATGCGGTGCTACTTCAGCGAAAAGCTCATCCGCGAGACGATCGAGCACCTGCGCGGCGGCGGGACGGGCGAAGTGAAGATGAACGCCACGTGGAACCCCGCCACGCGCACCGGACACGGCGGCACGTTCCCGCACCTGCTGGACTGGCCCAGCGGGCGGCGAAAGCTCGCCGGAAAGCAGGACGTCATCGACATGGCCAAGATGGCCCAGATGCTCGATGAAATCACCGGCGTGGGCAAAGTGCTCAACTGCTGCGAGGTCGACCAGCGGCTCGAACCGCTCTGGTCGGCGATCACGCTGGCCGAAACCACCAGCAAGCCCGTCGGCGGCGGCGAGACGTTCTATGCCGGGTATATCGAGCCCCTGGTGCGCATGGGCGAGGTGCTCAGCGGACGCCCCGGCGACACCGGACTGGTGGCCCCGTTCGACTTCTTCATCGCCCCGCTGATTTTCGACCGCAAGCAGGCCGAGTGCTTCCTGGAGAAACGCCGCTTCAAGATCGCCCTGTACCCCGGCACGATGGCCATCTCCGGCATGAGCGCGCCGGTGACCATCGCCGGCACGGTCGTCGTCGCCACCGCCGAGCTGCTGGCGGGCTTCGTCATGGGCTATGTGGTGGATCCGTCGCTGCCAGTGGGCTTTGGCATCACGGCGACCGGGTCGCTGGACATGCGCACGACCAACGCGTGCTTCGGCAGCCCCGAGGCGCTGCTGCAGGACCTGGCCGTCTGCCAGGTGTTCCGCCGCCTGTATGGCATCTTCGTCGGCGGGGCGACGGGCTATGTCGACTGCAAGCGACCCGGCATCGAGGCCACGTACCAGAAGATGTTCCCAATGACGGCCGGGGCCATGGGCCTGGGCTCGTACCCCAGCAGCGAGGGTCTGCTCTCAGCCGGTCAGGATTACAGCCCCGTGCAGCACATGCTGGACCTGGAGATCGCCAAGTCGGTCGAGCGGTTCTGGGGACACTTTGAGGTCAACGACGAGACGCTGGCGGTGGAGTTGATCGAGCAGATCGCCCGCGGGCAGGGCGCCGATTTCCTTCAGACCGACCACACGCTGTCGCACTTCCGCTCCGAGCAGTGGTACCCGCGCTGGTTCGACCGCAAGGCCTGGCAGGGCGACGCCGTCGAAGCCGTCGCCGAACGCGATATGCTCAATCGCATCGACGCCTACTGCAAAGACGCCATCGTAAGATACCAGCGCCCGGCGATCGATGAGAAGAAAGTCGCCGAACTGCGCAGGATCTACAACGCCAACGAAGCCAGACTGCTGGCGATGCCGCTCTAGTCCGATATCTCACCGCGGAGATCGCGGAGATCGCAGAGATCGGAGGCGTAGCGGAAGACGGGTGGCATGGCGACACGCGCAGCGGGTCGCCATGATGCTCATCGCACACCCATGGCGACCCGCTGAACAACGCGTGTCGCCATGCCACCCGGCCAGACGGCGCCGCCTTTGGAATTTGCAGACAAATCTACATCCCCCGCCGGGCCCAGAGCCCAAGCCTACGAATCATTCCCTTCTTCCTCTGCGGTCTCTGCGGACTCGGCGGTGAATCACATCCAGTCGATGCCGATGCCGGTGTACTGCTCGGGGTGGGCGTAAATCATCTCGTACGCCTTGGCGGCGTCGGCGGCCTTGAAGCGGTGCGTGATCAGCGGGTCGATGTTCATCGCGCCGCTGGCCATCAGGCGCCAGGTGGCCTGCACGCGGCGGCCTTCGAGCGTCCAGGGGAAGTACGCCTCGTGAACGCGGTTGTGGAAGCAGGGCAGGTTGAAGTTTGCCCCTTTGCACCAGGCCAGGAACACATACCGCCCGCGCCACCGCAGGGCGCCGACGGAGTTCTCGATCGCGGCGTAGTTGCCCGTCGAGTCGGCCACGATGTCCGCGCCCTGCGGCCAGATCTCGCGGACGGCCTTGGCCAGGTCGATGCCCGTGACGTTGATCGCGTGATCGATGCCGGCCTTGGTCGCGCAATCAAGCCGCACCTGGTGCAGGTCGGCGATGGCGACCTCGCAGCCGCGCAGGTGATAGTGCAGCGCCGCGAACTGACCGATCATGCCCGCCCCGATCACCAGCGCCTTCTCGTTGACCTCCGGATGCGAAAGGCTCACGCCCTGGCAGGAGACGGCGCTGATGCCGCCAAACGCCGCCCGCTGACTGGTGAGGTTCTCGGGCACCTTCACCACGTAGCAGTCGCTGCCCAGCAGGTCGCGGCTGGCCGGGTCGACGTTCACCAGCGCCGTGCCCTGGTGCCCGCCGCAGCCCTGGCCCAGCCCGATCGCCGGCTGCGGGGCAAAATACGAAATGCGCTGGCCGATGTTCCAACCGGCGTCGGCTGCCTCTTTCGACACCTCGACGATCCGCCCGATCGGCGCGTAACCGGGAATGACGCCGGGGCGGTCCTTGCTCATCGTGCTGATGATGTACGATTCGGTGCCGACGCTGACCGCCGAGGCTTCCAGCTCGACCTTCACGTCCCAGGGCTTCATCGGCCCGATCCCAATCGGACGATACTCGACCTTCTTGGCATCAACGGCAACGATCGCATGCGGGGTCATCAGTCGTACTCCTTAAAGTTCACCGCAGAGGTCGCAGAGAACGCAGAGGAAGAAGAGGAATATTGGAAGATTGGAATGATGGAATGAACGCGGTCGCGCTCTATTGTTCCATTCTTCCACTATTCCATTATTCCGTCTTCTTCGTCTCTCTGCGGTCTCTGCGATCTCCGCGGTGAATCATGGTTTCGCAGCAAGCTCGTCCAGCGTCACTCCGTCGGTCGGCATGTACGTCCGCCAGTAGTCGACGGAGGCTTCCAGGCGGTTGATGATATCCACCGGGACATCCAGCGTGGAGGAGAAAACTTCCACCGTCAGGTAGATGTCGCTGCACGGCGGCGGCAGGGTCGGGTCGTGCGCCTGGCGGTAAGACTCCGCCAGGGCCTCGAGCAACTTCTCCGCCCGCACGATGCCGCGGGCGTTGTGCTCGGGCGTGAAAGGCCAGTGGGCCGACCGCTGCCCGTCGGTCTGCTGCAGATGCACGATGGGGCAATAGCAGCCCAGTTGCCGCGCCCATTCGTAGAGGTCGCCGTCTTGCGGCTGGGCGAAAAGATGATCGTACTGCTCCAGCATCGTCTCCAGATCGTCCAGCAGTTTGCCCCGCGCGGGGTCGCTCTCGGCGGCGGCTTCGTCCAGCAGGTCGTAGGCGGCCGGCGGACCGAGCCAGAATCCGCGCCACTGCCGTCCGGCGCGCCGCTCGTCGGCCCAATGCTCCATCTGCTGCCGCGTCGGGCGCAGGAACCGCTTCTGCCCGATCTGGTGGCCGGTGTCGAGCGAGAGATAGAACGGCCAGTGGCCGCGGGCGTACACCTCTTTCAGCAACCGCCCGGCGCCGGCGATGGTCCAGGGCACCTGGTGGGGCGTGTACATCTGCTCGACGCCGGCGGCGCGGATGCCCTTGCCCGCGGCGTATGCGGCCACCTCGCCCAGGCGGGTATACAGGTCGTCCTCGGCCGCGGCGTACGCGGCCGGATCGTTGAGCACCGCCTGGTTGAACGCGTGCGTGTAAAATCCCAGCCCCGCGCCCAGGGCGGCCGCCGAATCAATCATCCGCTCGAGCCACTGGTGCTGCATGCGGTCGCGATTGCGAACGTCGCTGTGCGCCAGCCCCAGCGTGGCGTAGGTCCCGTGGCCGGAGTAGAGATTCGCCACCGCGACGCCGGTGGTCTGGCGTGCGGCCTGGCAGTCGGCGATCCAGTCGGCCAGATAGCCTGGATCGCTATAGAGCGGATCGCACTCGTTATCGGCGCTGGCCTCGACGAGCGAGACGCCCAGGTCAGCCACGATCGCCGCCCATTCGGCCGGGGCCGTCCAGCGCTTCGAGGCGAAGCAGTTGTCGATGACAAGATGAACTCTCGGTGACATGCCGGTAGTTGTAACAGAAGAGGATCCTAGGTCCTAGGTCCTAGATCCTAGATCCTCGATGGAGACAGATCCTCGTTCTCGCCCTAGGATCGAGGACCTAGGACCGAGGATCTTGTTTATACATGTCGCCCAGATCCTTCGAATCCGCCGGTGACGAAGCAGGCGGCTCGGCGGCCGCGGCGGCGTGGGCGGCGCTCCAGTAGGGGTTGGGGGTATCCTGCCAGCCGCCGACGGTTTTGTCCCAGATCAGGCGGCAGCGGCGCTCGAGTTCAGTTGGGTCGAGCATCGGGTCCCAGATCGCCTCGGCCGCCAGCGCCGGCACGCGGCGCGGCTTGAGGTCCCATAGGGCCGCCTCGACCAGGATGAAGATGCCCTTGTTCGGCGGGCCTGCGGCCAGGTCGCGGCTCCAGGTCAGCAGTTGCTGCATTTGTGCGTTGTCGAGCACGCCCTTGCCCTGTGGCGGCCGCCAGTCGATCGCGCAGGGGTAGCCCACGTCTTTGCCGTCGCAGCGGAACGGCCAGCGGTTCTTGCCCGGCGGGTCTTCGACGCCTTCCTCGATCAGGTTCCACAGCCCCTCGATGCGCGGCAGCCAGGCGCGATCGATCTCGCCCTGGACCTTTTGGCCGTCGAAGATCATCCCGCAGTTCATCGTGATGCGGTAGACGCCGGCGAAGTCTTCGCCCTTGCCGCGCAGCGCCATCTGTGCCGCGGCCATCTCGCGCGTCGCTGCCCAAGGCACGCCGTTTTCCCACATGATGTTGCAGTACGCCGGCAGAGCGCGCAGGGCCTCGAACGTCGCCGCATCGCCGGTGTTGTGGATGCCGGCCGATATCTTCAGCTTGGGGTACCGCTTGTGCAGCGCCTCCATGATCGGCTTGATGTTCTTGACGACGGCGCGGCCGAGTTCGGCGCTCTTGCCCGCCAGGCGCGGGTTGATCGCCTCGGTGGCCGACTGGAAGTAGATTCCGTCGATGTCGGGAATCCATGCGTACTGGTGCTCGAAGACGTCCAGCACATAGTCCATCAACGCCGCCGGGGTTTCGTCGGCCAGCAGGTCGAGGTTGGCCAGATTGGGGTCGATCTCCCTCTTCTGCTTTTCGTACAGCGCCCACAGCCGCGCGGCCAGGGCAGGGCTGGCGTCTTTAAGATCCTCGGCGACCCAGCCCCAACTGAAGCCCCACCAGATCTTCACGCCGCGCGTGTGGGCGTACTGCACCAAGCGGGCCGCGTCCATCGGCACGCCGCGGTTCCAGAAGACGATGGTGTTGTACTTCCAGCGGCTGGCCTGGTCGATGTACGCGTACGGATCGTAGCAACCGTAGAGCCACGTCCACAGCCCGCGATCCTGAATCTTCGGGCAGGAGACAAAGTCGATCGCCGCGGGCTTCTTGCCCTTGCTCACTGCCGCCAGCCACTCGCGGCAGTAGTAGTGCTGGAAGTCTCGCACGGCCCAGAGCAGCCCCGCCGCGTCGACGCCGGTCAGCGTCACCCCGCGCGGGCTGATGACAATGCGGAAGCTCTCTGCCGGAGCCCCGCGCTTGACGCCCTTGGGATCGATCACGAGCTCGACCTGCCCGTCCGCCTTCGAGGCTGACTCGCCCAACGCGCATTTTTCGTTCTGCAGATGATCCTGCAGTTCGTTAAGTGCAAATCGCGACGTGCGATTGCTGCCGGGAAAACACGCAGTGACAGCCACAGTGATCTTTTGTTTCGCCATGACGGATGTTTCCTTCAGTGAACACGACTGTTCGTATAACCCGCTCGGCCGATGCCGCGGGCGGATATTCGCGCGTGCCCTTGGCGCCCGACAGGGGTTTGATCTCTGGCGGGAATGGCCACTGATCGGAGCGAAATGATGACCCAATATTTCCTTTCCCTATGTCTTGCCGCCTTAGGCGCCGTCTCTTCCATCGCCGCTGCGGCCGAGACGAAACCCGCCCCAAGACCCGCCGCGGCGCCAGTCCAATACGCCGTCGGACGCGAGCTTTGCAAGCTGGCCGATCCGGCGATCCAGGAAAGCAGCGGCGTGGCGGCGGGGCGAACGATCAAGGGGGCGTTCTGGACGCACAACGACTCCGGCGACAAGCCGCGACTGTTCGCCATTGACGCCGCCGGCAAGACCGTCGCGACCCTGGAGATCGAAAAGGCCGCCGCCGTCGACTGGGAAGACATCGCCTCGTACGTGGACTTCGGCAAGAGCACGCTGCTGATCGCCGACATCGGCGACAACGGCGCCAAACGCAAGACCGTGATGATCTACGTCGTGCGCGAGCCGTACATCTATCCTGGGACCTCGGGACTCGATCTCAAGGCCTCGCCCATCGAGACCATCGAGTTCACCTACGAGGGCGGGCCGATCGACTGCGAATCGATCGCCATCGACCCGACCACGCGCAACATCTACCTGGTGGCCAAGGGCAGTAAAGAGAAGGCCTCGTGCAAGATCTTCGAATTGCCCTGGCCGCCCAAGGACCGCAAGGGCAACCGCACCGACAAAGGCCCGTACACGGCCAAGGCCGTCGGGTCTGTGCCCATGCACATGGTCACGGCGATGGACATCTCGCCCGACGGGCTGCGGTGCGTGATGGCCACCTACGGCGGCGGCCTGCAGTACGTCCGCGGCGAAGGCGAGACGTGGGCGCAGGCGTTGGCCCGGCCGGCGGCGAACATCGCCCTGCCCGTGCGCGTGCAGGGCGAGGGGCTCTGCTTCGGCGTCGACGGGCGGACGCTCTACCTCACCAGCGAGACCAAAGGCCAAGGCCCCTCGCCGCTGCTGGAGGTGCCGCCGGCGGCGGCCGATGCGATCAAGACCGCCACGCTGACGGTCTACAACACCGGCGACCTTCACGAGCACACCAACAACCTCTCGCGCATCGCACAGTACGTGCGGACGGCCAAGAAGCTCGACCCCAACTGCCTTTTCTTCGACGCCGGCGACATCACCGGCGGCGGCGGCGAAAGTGAAATGGCCGTCACCGGCGGCGATGCGATGTGGAGCATGATGGCCGCCATGGGCTACGACGGCGGCGTGCTGGGCAATCACGATTACAACAAGGGCATCGTGCGGCTGGAGGAAATCACCCGCAAGTATCCGGCCTTTCCGCTGCTGATGGCCAACGCCGCCTGGAGCGACGAGCAGAAGAAAATCGGCCTGGACAAGCTGATGCCTCCGACGAAGATCGTCAAGATGCAGGGGTTGACGGTGGGGATCGTCGGCGTGGGCTCGCACGACATGCGGTACGCCGCGGCGCCGCGCGTTCCGGCGACGTTCGCGCCCCCGGCCGTCAAGCACCACGTGCCGCTGCTGCGCAAGCAGGGCTGCGACGTCGTGGTGGCCATCACGCACCAGTACGAGGACGACGATTACTGGAAGACCGCCACAGGTGAGAACTATCCCGACCTGATCGTGGGCGGGCACTCGCACGGCGGGTACTCGACGCCGTACGGGTATGGGGCCGTCAAGAACTCGTTCATCGTCAAGGCCGGGCCGTACGGCAAGTGCATCGGCGTGGTGCAGTTCACCTACGACCTGACGAACAAGAAGCTCATCGACCGCATCGGCGACATTGTGCGCGTGGACGACGCGTGGCCCGAGGCCCCGGACGTCAAGGCGCTGCGCGAGAAGATCTTTAAGAAATAGTTGTGAGTTGTGTGTGGTGAGTGGTGAGTGAAAAGGGTGGCATGGCGGGTGCCGTGGCGGGGAGTCCCAAAGGGACGGACAGCCACGACACGTGCAGGGCCAGGGATCGTGGCTCTCCGGGCCTTCGGCCCTGCGCGCCACGGCACCCCCGATTTAAACATATCTTCCGTGCCGCTGAATCGCCGCCATGATCAGGCGCATGCCGGTCAGGCGCGAACCGTTGTTGATGCTCCCTGCCGTGGCGAAGAGCAGGCCCCGCGTTTCGCCGATGAGCTCGTAGTCGCGCAGGAACTCGGCGACGATGCCCACCTCGTCGTTGCGGCTGAAGGTGAACGGGGCGAGCTGCCCGTGGATGACTGCCGTGGGCATGTGGCGGCGGATGTAGTCGACCATGACGGTGGGGCCGAAGTTCACGGCGGTCATGTTGCACCGCGCCAGCACCGGCACGATGTGACCCATCGCGGAATCGCTGTGCTGATAGCGGCCGTCGGTGGGCTCGGGGCTGTAGCGGGCCCAGATGCCCTGCACGATCGGCAGGGCGAAGAACTCGTACATGTCGGCCGTCAGCATCATGCAGTTGTCGTCGGCGAAACCGAACCCGTGCGGGGCGTCGGCGGGGGTGAAGCCCGCTTCTTCATCCTGCACACGGGCCTTTTCGAGCATCGCCCGCAACATCACGTCGCGCAGGCGCGCGGCCAGGGCGGGGTTGTCCAGGATCAGGAAGATCAGGTTCTCCACGCCCAGCATCGAGCAGGCCAGCGTGACCGGCCCGCGCTGCCCGCGGTAGAGCGGGGGCTTGACGCCGGCGGCAAGCAGCTTCTGGCGACACGAGTCCCACTCGGGCGGCAGGAGGAACGCCCGGAGGTTCTCCAGGCGCTTCTCGACGCGGTCGAGCAGTGCGGCCAGTTCCGTCTGATTGCTCGCGGCCTGGTGCCACCACCACGACTGTGAAACATCGTCCCAGCGATTCTCCATCTCGAAGATGTCGTGCAGTTCCTTGACCGCCGGCCAGGCCGGACCGGCCGGGGCGGGCGGGTTTTCCCCCAGCAGCTTGCACCCGACGATCGCCTGGGCCTTGATGTTGTACGCCTTGCTCAGTTCCAGCCGCCACTGCGGGTCGTCGTTCCAGCGCTTCCAGTCCTGCGGGATCCCCATCTCCTCGAAGACGCACTCCCAGTTGCAGTATGTCGCCATGGGAACCTGCGGAATGCTGCGGCCGAAGGGATCCTTGTCGGCGACGGCGTTGTCGGCCCAGAAGCGCTCCAGGTCTACCGGGGCCAGGCCGTCGTTTGCATGGGCCTGCCGCACGAGGTCGGCGGCGGCATCAAGATGCTTTTGCGTTACGTTGATTCGCATAATAAACCTTTGTCCGAAAAGCCCTGCACGCGTGATCGGGTGCCGTGGCGGGAGGGCTTCAGCCCGACAGCCACGACAAATCTTTAGAAAATCGTGGCTCTCCGGGCCTTCGGCCCTGCGCGCCACGGCACCCGCTGCCACTGCGCCACCATTACCTTGCCAGAACGGCGGCGCCGTAGCCTTTCAGCTTCAACGGGCCCTGGACCTTCCTGCCCGTCAGCACGTCGGTGTGTTTGGCCGGGCCTAAGTTGACGCGCTGGGCGGTGCGCTTGAAGTTCAGCAGGAAGACGTATTCCTTCTTGCCGTCGGTGCGAACCTGGGCCGTCACGCCCTCGGGCAGTTTGCCCTTGATGACGCGGGGCAGCTTGAGGGTTTTGATGAGCCCGCCGATCAGGTCGTCGTGGAACCGCTCGTCATTGCGGCTGGCGACATAGTACGCCTTGCCCTTGCCGACGCGGTTGACGGTGACGGCTGGGCTGCCTTTGTAGAACTCTCGCCCATAGGTCGCCAGCACCTTGGCGGACTCGGCGTGAATCAGGTCGCAGAAGACGCCGGCCTTGTACGTGCCGCTCAGGCCGGCGGGATTGTTCTTTCGGGCGACGACGCTATTGGCCTCGTCGTCGTAGAGGACGTCGATTTCCTCGGCCCAGACGCCCAGCAGTTTCCGCAGCGGCCCGGGAAAGCCCGTCAGGAAGCACAGGTCGCTCTCGTTGGCGATGCCCGTCAGATACGTCGTGACCAGCGTGCCGCCGCCGGCAACGAAAGCCTCGAGCTTCTCCGCCACGCCCGGGCGGATCATGTACAGCATCGGGGCGATCAGCAGCTTGTACGGCGAAAAGTCGCTGTCTTCGCTGACGATGTCGGCCGACACGCCCGCCTGCCACAGCGGGCGGTAGTGGTCCACGCAGGTGGCGAAATAATCCTTGCGCTGGTTTCGCGGCCCGGCGATCTGGTCGATCGCCCAGGCGTTTTCCCAGTCGTACAGGATCGCCGCCTGGGCGGGCTTGGTCGTGCCGATGACGGCGTCGAGCTTCTTGAGGGCGGCCCCCACGTCGGCGACCTCGCGGAAGACGCGGTTGTGCTCGTGCCCGCAGTGATCGACGACGGCGCCATGGAACTTCTCGCAGCCGCCGCGGCCCTTGCGCCACTGGAAGTACTGCACCGTGTCGGACCCGTGCGAAACGTACTGCATGCACTCGAGCATGTGGACGCCGGGGCGCTTGAGCTTATTGACCGGCTTCCAGTTCTGCACGCTCGGCGAGCATTCCATCTGCATGTACGGACGGCCGCCCTTGAGGCAGCGGTTGAGGTCGGAGACGAACGAGACGCTGACGGCCTCGCGCCAGTCGCCGTCGCGGTCGTGGTAAGCGGGGTAGCTGTCCCAGGCGACGACGTCGACGGCCTGGGCGAACTTCCACAGGTCCAGTCCGGGGTACACGCCCATGAAGTTGGTCGTCACGGGCACGCGGGGCGTGATGGCCTTGAGCGGCGCCGACTCGCACTTGTAAAAGTCGATCATCTGGTCGGAAGTGAACCGCTTCCAGTCGAGCATCATGCCGTGAAGGCTGAAATCGGCGGGGTAGATCTCTTCCCACTCGCTGAAGCGGTGCGACCAGAACGTCGACCACCACGCGGCGTTGACGGCATCGAGCGAGTCGTTGTATCTGGCCTTGAGCCACGTGCGCCATGCGGCCAGGCAGTGCTCGCAGAAACACTCGCCGCCGTTGTATTCGTTAGACACGTGCCAGGCGATCAGGGCGGGATGGTCCTTGTAACGCTCGGCGAGGCGCGTGTTGATCTCGACGCACTTGGCGCGGAAGACCGGCGAGGTGCGGCAGTGATTGTGCCGCCCGCCGTGCATCTCGCGCCGCCCGTCGGCCCCGACGCGGCAGACCTCGGGGTATTTGCGCGACATCCATGCGGGCTTGGAACCCGACGGCGTCGCCAGCACGGCGTACCCGCCGGCGGCTGTGAGCTTGTCCATGATCGTGTCGAGCCAGCCCAGCTCGAACTGCCCCTCGCGCGGCTCCAAGCTCGCCCACGAAAAGATGCCCGTGGACATGGCGTTGCAGCCGGCGAGTTTCATCAGCCGCATGTCCTGGTCCCACGCCTCCGGCGTGGCGGCCCACTGGTCGGGGTTGTAGTCGCCGCCGTGGAGGAAGTGAGGGAAGCGCGGGTTGATGGGCGGGTAGCGATTAAGCATGGGAGGCTCCAAGTGCTATGGCCTGTGGACAGAGTGGACGAAGTGGACATTATGGACAATAGACATGTCATGTCCACCAGTCCACACCGTCCACAAAGTCGACTTTGTCCACGGCGCTAACGCTGAACTTTCACTTCTTTGCCGGCCTTGGCCGAGCGATTGATCGCCGTCAGCACGCGCACGACGTCCAGGCCTTGCTCGGGCGTGGCGGGCACGTTGCCCTTGCCGCGGCAGGCGGCCGCGAACAGGCGCCCCTGTCGGGCGAAGAATTCCTCCGTCGACGCCAGGGGCAGCTCGACGTTGGCGACCTGTTTCTTCTGCTCGGTGTAGAGCGTGACCTTGTCGCCCCAGGGCATGAAGACCGCGCCGCCCTTGGTGCCGTTGAACTCGATGAACCCCGCGTCGGGCCCGTTGACCGCCCAGGCGATGTTGAAGTTCATCGTGGCGCTCTTGCCGAACCGGACCAGTCCGGTGGTGTAATCTTCAACGTCGAACGTGCCGTCGTAGCGCGGCGGGCCCGCCCACATGCCGCCGAAGTGATACCCCTTCATCAGCGGACCGAACTTGGCGTAGTTGGCGGCGCTGACGGCCGTGGCGTTCCACAGGCTCGCGACGTACATCGCCAGGTCGATCCAGTGTACGCCGATGTCCATGACGGCCCCGCCGCCGCTTTTGGCGGCCGTCGTGAACCATCCGCCCAGGCCGGGGATGCCGCGCCGGCGGATCAGCGTCGCGCGCACGTGGTAGATCTCGCCCAGTTTGCCGCTGTCGATGAGCTTCTTGATCGTCATCGCCCGCCCGTCCTGACGCCACACCACCCCGATCTGCATCGCCAGGCCCTTCTTGCGGGCCTTGACCGCCGCGGCGACCATCGCCTTGGCGTCCTTGACGGAAACGGTCATCGGCTTTTCGCAAAAGACGTGCTTGCCCGCTTCGAGGGCGGCGATGCTCACCGGCGCGTGCAGGTAGTTCGGCAGCGGCACGACGACGGCCTCGACGTCGGCATTGGCCAGGAACTTGCGATAGTCGGTGTAGGTCTGGGTAATGCTGTGCTTCTCGGCGGTGCGTTTCAGGGCCGCTTCGTCGATATCGCACAGGGCGGTGAGCTGGAAGTCGGGATACTTGGCGAACTGGTCCGCGTGGCAGTTGCCCATCGTGCCGGTGCCGATGACGCCGATCTTGATCTTGCGCATGGAAGTCCTCTTAAGAAAGTTCAGGAAGCCTTCAGCAGGGGGGTTAGAAAGCTCACCGCCAGGGCGATATCCGTCCGCGGATCTACGCCGACCTCGCGTTCGACGGTGAGATAGTAGTCGTACTTCGCCGCTTTCAGGGCCGCCAGATACGCCGGCCACGGCACGGCGCCCTGGCCCAGGGGCACTTCGCGGATGAACTCGCTGACATCGAATGCCGCGATGCCCGCTTCGGCGAACGCGCCGTAGAGCGCCTCGGCGTCGCAGGGCTTGAGGTTGAGCCCGTCCTTGGCGTGCGTGTGGACGATGTACGGCCCCAGGGTTGTCGTCGCGGCGGGAATGTCCTCGGCGATGACCATCGCCAGGTTCGCCGGGTCGAAGTTCACGCCGATGCCCCCGCCGACGCCGACCTCGTCGAGAAAGCTCTTGAGAACCGCCGCCGGCTCGGGGCCGGTCTCGATGGCGAAGGTGGCGCCCATGTCTTTTCCGGCCGCGGCGAGTTTGCGGCAGGCGTCGAGCATGACGCCCCATCGCGGGTTCTTGCGGTCGCCTTCGCGATCGGGGCGGGGCATGCCGGCCGTCGGCAGCACGCCGATGTGCGTGGTGACGACGCGGCAGTTGAGGTCCAGGGCGAGTTCCGCGACGCGGCGCGAGTCGTCGATGCGCCTGGCGTTGTCTTGTGCGATCTCGAACCCGTGCCCGCCGAAGTCGCCGCAGATGGCGGCGAATTCGAGACCCATGTCCTGCGTTTTCTTGAGCAGGTCGCGCCTTCGGGTTCCCTTGAGCGTGCGCGGGTGCGTCTCGCCGGCGGTGGCGTACATCTGCACGCCTTGCGCGCCGACATCCGCGGCGGCGCAGAGTCCGCCGTGGAGACCTTCGCGGAATGATTCAACCATCACGCCGATTTTCATTGTCCTGCTCCCGGATCTCTCATTTGGAGTGCGGGTGAGATTACATCAAAAGCCCCTGGGTTACAACCCAGGGGCTCCCCGACTCCGATTATGGTTGTGCGCCCCAATACATCCGCTCCCGGAACGACCACGTCCACGCGCCTTTGTTTTTGCGGTTGAGGATGTACTCGAACACGCAGAGTTGATGTTCACGATTGGCAATGGGACGCACGGCGCAGAGTTTCGTCCATAACTCTTTCACAGGGAATTGCGATCGCAGTGCGAAATACGCATGCAGTTTCGCGCGCCCGGTCCAGTATCGCACGCGGTGATCGGGGAACCGCGCGAGGAAGTGATAGTGTACGCCATCGAGCGATAGACTGAGCAGTTCGATGTTGTCGTTCAGGAGACTTTCGACTAATGCTTGTCCGCCGCACTGGCGCTGCGGTTTCGTCAGTTTTACCGGCGGGTGTTTGAGGAGATCTTTGCTGCGGCGGAGAATCTTCTCCCCGGTTCCCTCGGGCGGCGGGTGCTTGTAATCGCCGTCGACGTGCTTGCGGTGGTTTTTCTCGCGCCATCCTCTGGCGTCGCCGGGTAACCATGTTCCGTATGTTGTTCCGTTGATGTGGTACCAGTTGTTCCAGGCGGGCATTTTCGGTTCCCCGGGTCATTGTTTTGAAGGGTCGGGGAGCCCCTGGGATGTAACCCAGGGGCTTTTTCTGGAAGAATCGGCGACTACCGGCGTTTGCGTTTGTTTCGTTTTTCGCGGTCTTTTTTGGTCAGGCGCTTGGATCGCTGTTTGACCTTGAATCTGGGTACCCCGCCCTGGGCGGCGATCTGGGAGAATTGTTGCGCCATCTTCATGCGACCTGACTGGTCTTTGCCCGCCATCTGCTTCATCATTGCGGCAGCTTGTTCGAAGCTCTTGACCAGACCGGAGACGTCCTGCGGGTCGGTGCCGGACCCTCGAGCGATGCGGCGGCGGCGCGAGGCTTCGATGCTGCTGGGGTCCTCGCGCTCCTTGACGGTCATCGAGTGGATGATCGCCTCCATCGACGCCAGCTCGTCCCCGTCCATCTGCATCGCGTCCATCTGCTCGCCCATGCCGGGCATCATCTTGAGCAGTTCCTTCAGCGGACCCATCTTCTGCATCTGCTTGATCTGCGAGAGGAAGTCCGTCAGGGTGAAGCGGCCCTTGGCCATCTTCTCCTGCATCTTGGCGGCCTGTTCGGCGTCGAACTGCTGCTGGGCCTTTTCGACCAGCGTGACGACGTCGCCCATGCCCAGGATGCGCCCGGCCATCCGGTCGGGGTGGAACTCTTCGAGGCGGTCGAGCTTTTCGCCCACGCCGATGAACTTGATGGGTTTTCCGGTGACGGCTTTAACCGACAGCGCCGCGCCGCCGCGGGCGTCGGAGTCGAACTTGGTCAGGATCACGCCGTCGAGTTCGAGGCGCTCGTTGAACTCCTTGGCGGAGTTGACGGCGTCCTGGCCGGTCATCGCGTCGCAGACGAGATAGATCTGGTGGGGGTTGACCGCCTTGGCGATGTCGGCGGCCTGCTGCATCATCTCTTCGTCGATGTGCAGGCGACCGGCGGTGTCGACGATCACCACGTCGCGTTCGTTGGCCAGGGCCCAGTCGAGGCTCTTGCGGGCGACCTTGACGGGGTTCTTTTCGCCCTCGATCTTGAAGCACGGCACGCCCACCTGCTCGGCGACGACGGACAACTGGTCCACGGCCGCCGGACGCTGCAGGTCGCAGGCTACCAGCAGCGGGTGTTTGCCCTGGGCCGAGATGAATTTGGCCAGCTTGCCGCAGGTGGTGGTTTTACCCGAGCCCTGCAGACCGGCCATCATGATGACGGTGGGGGACGGGCTGACGTAGTAGATGCGCGTGTCGACGGGGCCCATCAGGGACACCAGTTCGTCGTGGACGATCTTGACCATGAGTTGGCCGGGGTGGAGGCTCTGGAGCACCTCGGTGCCAACGGCCTTGGCCTGAATGCTGTCGCAGAAGTCGGTGGCGACCTTGTAGTGTACGTCGGCTTCAAGCAGCGCGCGGCGGACGTCTCGCATCGCGTCGGCGACGTTGGCCTCGGTAATGCGTCCGCGGCCCGACATCTTGCGGATCACGCCGGTCAGTCGTTCTGTCAGTGACTCAAACATCGTTCGTCAAGCATAGCATATTGGTTTGAAGGATGCGACGGGCAGGATGGCTGTGTGTAATTAGCCGCTGAGGTCGCTGAGGACGCAGAGGAAAGAGAGAAATAAGCACTCTACCCTTCTTTCTCAGCGTCCTCAGCGACCTCAGCGGCTTAAGCTTTCCCTTTCTATAGGTACCGACCAATAAGAACATCGTAGCGTTGCCGCGCCTCGGGGGAGATCTTGGAGCGGTCGGACCAGACGGCCATCTCCATCGCCGTGTGCGAGGGCGAGGGAATGTCCGCGATGTTCTTGAACGAGGCGACCGCGGCCTTGATCAGCTCGATGGCATTGGCGGTGGCTTCGGTCAGGTTCCCGATGATCTCCTTGAGCAGCTCGTGCTTGTCGAGATTGCCTGGGGCGGGGCGCCAGCAGTCGTAATCGCTGGGCAGGCAGACCAGGGCGTACGCCAGTTCGGCTTCGCGGGCGAGTTTGGCCTCGGGCATGGCCGTCATGCCGATCAGGTCGCCGCCCCAGAGGCGGTGCATCTCGCTCTCGGCGCGGGTCGAGAACGCCGGGCCTTCCATGCAGATATAACAGCCGCCGTCATGCACGGTGGTCTTAACGGCGCCGGCGCAGCTCAGCAGGTGCTTTCGCAGCACGGGGCAGAAGGGCGCGGCGAACTCCAGGTGTGCGGCCAGGTCGTCGTAGAACGTCCCGTCGCGGCGGAAGGTCTTGTCGATGATCTGGTCAGGGATGACCAGGTGCTTGGGAGCGATATGCTCGCGCAGCGAGCCGACGGCCCCCGAGGCGATCACGTGTGTGCAGCCCAGAGCCTTGAGGGCATAGATGTTCGCGCGGTAGTTCACGCGAGAGGGATTGATCATGTGGCCGCTTCCATGGCGGTTGATGATCGCCACCTCGACGCCGTGCCACGTGGTCTGCAGGATCGCGTCTGACGGTTTGCCGAAGGGCGTGTCTATCTCGACCGATTTGCCCTGCGCCTGTCCCACCAACGCGTCGCCCAACCCGCTGCCGCCGATAATGCCGACTTTCGCCATGTCTGAGGCTCCTTTGTGTGCGGTCATGATAGCGGGGCGGGGTGAAATGAACAATGGACGTTGTGGACGGAGTGGGCGCAGTGGACACAACAGGCAGGTGATTCCGTGTCCACGGTGTCCACAGTGTCCACAAGGTCCACTGCATCCACATAGTTCACCTTTTCAGCTCAGTCCTCTCGCTGATCCGGGCGCAGGAGTTGTTTGATGAACGTGTCGAGGCTGCGCATGGGGACGGTCTTGATCTCCGGGCGGTCGAGCGTTCCGTCGATGTCGATCTCGCCCACTTCGCGCATCATGCCCTTGAAGAACCCATCGAGGAACTCGATGCGGGGCAGGTTTCGCTGCGGACCCGAGAGGAACCGCAGCTTGAGGGCCCGCGTGGCCATGTTCAGCGTGCCCGACCCGACGATCGTCAGCGCCGGACCGCTGAGGTGGATCTCGTCGAAGACCAGTTGCTTGCGGCTGAGCCGGTATCCGACGTAGCCCTCGGTGAAGGCCGACTCGCCGGGCAGGTTCAGCGTGATCACCTGCAGCAGCCCCAGCATGACCGGCAGCTTGAGGATCTTGGCCTTGGTGATGCGAACCTTGCCGGTGGCCTGCATCGTCGCATCGTTGTTCCAGTCGCCGGAGACCACGATCGTGCCCTGGAGCAGTCCGGCCACGTCGGACAGCGCCGCTGCGCCCGGATTCTCGATCCGCACCAGGTCCTCCAGGCGGATGTCCTCGACCGAGAGTCTGACGGTATACCCCGACGGGTCCGCAAGGCTCACCTTGGCCTCGCCGGCCATCCGACCCCCGTAGGCTTTTCCGACAAAATCCTCCAGCGTCACGTGCGGATCGGCGGGTTTCTTGAGCAGGTGGGCGTGGACGTCCGAGATCTCTCGCGACCCGACCAGCATCCGATCCACCGACATCTTCGTGTTGAGCATCAGCCCCGCCGGGCTGTATCCCGCCGAACCGCTGAGCCCGCCGCTGAAGTGGCGGTCGCGAAGCCCCATCTGGATCACCGCATTGTGGAAACTCATCACCCCGTCGGCGCTCCAGGCCGTCAGACGCTGCGCGGCGGGGCGGGTGGTCGCGGACGGGGCAGGCGGCGGCGGGCTCAGCTTCAGCGTCAGTTTCGAAAGGTTGACGCTGCCCGTTCCGCCGGGTCGAAGCCGCCCGGCCAACGCGCCCAGACCCTGCGGCAGGGCCTCCAGCACCGGGGCTGTCAGGGGCACATTCTGCGCCTGCACGGACAGGTCCGCCTCGGTGACCAGGTCGTCATAGGTGACCGTGCCGTTAAGGTTGGCGTTGCCCTCGCCGCTGCGCCCGGAGACATTACTCAGGACGATCTTTCCCGGCACGGCCGAGATCAATCCGGTGACGTCGCTCAGCGCCAGGGGAAAGTCGCGGCAGAGGAATCGCCCCTGCCTCGGGGCGATCTGGAGCTCGTAGTCCAGCGCCGCGGGGTTCTCCGGGGTGTTGTGGCGCAGCTTGAGCCTCATCTGGGCCGATCCGCCCACCGAGAACTGGTCCCAGATCTTGACCACCGTCGGCGGCAGGGCGGTGTAGAGGTCCATGTCCATCGCCAGCGGCCCGGTGACGATATCGATTTGCGCCCCGGGCGAGTCGGTCAGATAGATGATTCCCTCGCCCGCCAGCGCGATGGGCGTCTCGCCGTGACGGGCGTGGAAGTTGGACAGCACCATCTTGTTCTCCGCGATCTGCACGTCGGCCGACGCGTGCGAGATCGCGTAAGGAAAGAACTCGGGTTTAAATGAGGCGTCGGAGACTTTGCCGCTGATGGTGTAGTTGAGCGGCTGCCGGGCGTCGCGTTGGATCCTGACGACGAGGTTGTCCAGATCGCCCGCCAGGTGGAGACTGCGCAGCATCGCCGACGACTTGGGGCTTAGCGCACGGCACAGCGCGGCGTCCAGGGCCAGCGGATAGCCTTCGATGGTGCGCACGGCGACGTCGATGTTCGGATCGTCGCCGCCGGTGCCGGCGATCCTGCCGTCGATGCGGCACTGCATTTTGCCCCGCCGCCCGCGCAGGTGCTCGATCGTCACCCCGCCCCCGTCGGCGTGGATGGCGCCGATGAGATTGTCCAGCCGGTAGGGAAACCCGCTGTACTCCATCGACAGGCGCCCGTCGGCGCTGATGTCGACCTCGACCTGGTCGTGCTCGTCTGCCAGAGTGCGGTGAACCCGGACGCGCGTGGCGACGAGTCCCTGGGGGCTGAACTGGTTCCAGAACTTCTGCCACAACGGCGGCAGGGCGAGGCGCAGGTCGTCGTCGCAGGGGACCTCTTCCGAGGCGACGGTCACGTCGTATTCGCGCCCGTGCGAGAGCAGGTTGGCCGTTCCGTTGATGACGCTGCGCCCGCCGTTGCGCTGGCAGGTGATCTGCTTGAGGATGACGGTGCTGTTGTTGAACTCGATCGTGCCGGTGGCCTTGTGCGTGCGGTAGGGGAAACGCAGGTGGTGGAACGACATGTTCCGGGGCGTCAGCACCCCGTTGACGGCGATGGACCCGCCGGCGGGGCGTTCGAGGTGCATGATGATGTCCATCGGGCCGCTGGGCGAGTACCACTTCTGGATCATCGCCACCAGGTTCGACAGCTCGTTTTCTCCGGCGAGCCGTTGGGGCACGTGGACGTCCTGGGCTGCGATATCCAGGCGGAAGGGGCTGGTCGATTCATATCCGTCATACCGGCCCGACACGGTGAACCGCGCGCCCTGGGCCTCGTCGATCTGCCCGCTGACGTCGTGGATGGTCAGGCCCTTGGGGTCGAACTTCAAAACCCCCACGACGTTGCGCAGCTTCAGCACCGGCGGGGCGTCCTGTGAAGATGCCGCCGGCGCGGAGGTGCTCTTTTCAGTCGTGTTGGGGATCTGCAGCGAGGCGCCCATCAGTTCGATCTCGAGCGATGCCGCCGCCTGCGGTCCGCTCTGGGGGCGAACCCGCACGCGACCCTCGACGGCGAACTGCCTCTGCAGCGCCTGATACTGCTCGGGCAGAGCGCTGGCCAGTGAGGGGATCCACGCCCCCGACCCCGGCAGCGGGCGAACCGTCCCGGTCGAGATGTCCACCGCCACGGTCAGCACCCCGCCGCCTAGCGTCTCGTCGGCCTGGTTCAGCGCCAACAGGTGTTTTTGGATCTCGTCGCTGCCGGCGGCGAGTTTCTTGGCGGCCGCGGGACGCTGGGCACGCGGAAGCTTGAGAAACCCGTCGATCTGCTCGGGCGTCAGACCGGCGCGGGAGAGGGCCGCCAGCGACTCCTGCCTGGGCTCGCGACTGGGTTCGATGGTGATCTGCAGTTCCTTGCTGCCCCGCGGTGCGATGGAGATATTCCATCGCGAGGGATCGATCTCCAGCGTCTTGCCGGCGCTGACCTTGAAGCGTCGCAGGGTGCAGTCGACCATCGAGATGGCCGGCAGGTCCACCGGCAGGACGATGGCGGTGGGCGCGGGGCCCCGCCCGGCGTCGACGCGGAGACGCTGGAAGTTGTAGATGCCCCCTGTCCCGCGCTCATCGGCGTAATGCACGATGGAAATCTCGGGCTCGATCACGCGGATCTCCGAGGGGCTGAATCGCTGCTGAAACAGCAGCTCCCACGGGCGGTGATGCAGCACGACGGTGTCGGCCTTGAGCAGCGGCTGGGGCGCCTCGCGACCCTGCGGGTCCAGCGTGAAGACGCGCACGCCGGAAAGCTCGATGGGTCCGAAGAGGTTGAACTCCGCCGAGCGGATCGTCACCTGCGCCCCGGTGATCTTGCACAGGTATGCCGTCGCCTGCCTGCAGACCCGCTCGTTGTTGGTCAGGTGCCAGTAGCCGTAGATCATCGCGATCAACGCCATCCACACCAGCAGCCCCGCCCCCTGCCGCCGCGCAGAAACGTAACGCCACTGCCTCTTGCGGCGCGGCAGATGCTGGCGGATTGTGTTGACCCATCGCATGATTGAGTGAGTGCCTCAGTATAACAAAACCGCGACGCGATTTCGGATTTGCGATCTCGGATTGCGGATTGACCCTCAAGACTACTGGGCCGACGGCGATGATTTCTTTTTGGCGCGAAGCTTCTTTGCGCCTGCGACTGCCATGCAGCCACCTAAAAGCATTACCAGAACGAACAGCATCACGTTCCCGATGTTGCCGGAAAAACCTCCGGATGTGATTGATACGCCTATGATAATGACTGCCACGCTGAACAATGCCAGGATTAACCCAGAGACCAGCAGAACATACGGCACCGATGCCGGCAGCGGCGGTTGGTACTGACAGCCGCAATCCTTGCAGATGCAATCCCGGGTGGCCGTGAAGGCGGCGAGGCCTTTAGGCGGCGGGAGGCGGTCGGTTCCTTTGGGGGCGAAGCGCCGTCGCCTGGAGCCGCACTTGGGGCAACCTTTCACCGGCGCAGCCTCCGAATCAGCAGTCTGCTGACCCTGCGGATGTGGAGCGGCGGCCGCCGCCGGGGAGGGAATCATGATGGGCTGGCCGCACTTGGGACATTTGCCGTGCTTGCCGGCCTTGTCGTCACTGATGTGCAGCCAGACCAAGCACGCGGGGCACTTGATGGTGATCATTTTTGTTTTCCCATTTTGAAGAGCCGCAAAAAGTATAAGTCGCGCCCTACCAACAAACAATACCCCCCCTTTTTGTTTGCATTGCCCCGGGCTCCAGATATCCTCCAGTGTCGAGACGTTTCAATGACAGGGAGACGGGTATGATTTCGTTCAAATGTGCGTGCGGGCGCAGCATGAAAGCCAATGATCAGCTTGCCGGCAAGAAGGCCAAGTGTCCTCATTGCGGACAAGTTCTGACGATCCCGGCAGGTCAGGTCCAGGCGCCCGTGCCGCAAGTTCCTGCGGCGGCGATTCCCATGGCGCGCCCCGCACCGGTCGCTCTGGTGCAAGGCGAGGACTCCCAGGTGGCATACGAGGTCTTCTTCGGCTTCAACGAAAAATACAACCAAGGTCGCGGCAAGGCCATTCAGTACCGCGGCGAGCTGGCTATTGGCCCCGACAGCGTCTGCATTTCCGGCGCCCCTCGCAAAATATCGACGGGTAACGCGGCGTTCATCGGAGGATTGGCCGGAGTCGTCGCTTTGAAGATTGCAGAATCTCTGGCAGCCCAGCATGCCTTCGAGATCCCGCGAGAGAGCCTGAGCGGGTACTGCGACAGCCGGCGGGGAATCATCAGCCTGCAATATGAAAAGGACCTCTGGGTGGCGGTGCGATGCGATTATAAACCCAAAGCCAATTTTCCCCTGCTGTGCGAAGCTCTCGCGGAGTTTACCGGCCGGTCGCTGAAAAAGGCAGATCTGCCGGGACTGGCGCAATACGAAATCTCTCCGTGGGTATTCTTCCTGATCGTCGTCGGAGGCGGCAGTATAGTCGGCCTATTGGTAAGACTTCTCTACTTGTGAGCCTGCTGCGGCGGGGTGTTGAGGTGCAGCGTTTCGATGGCCGACTCGATGGCGGCGGCCAGTTCGGCGGGCTTCATTTCCGGATTCCATCGCACCAGCAGAGCCCGGCGCTGCTCGGGACCGTATAGGTGCTGGGCGATAAGGGCCAGACGGTAGCTTTGCACGTCAGTCCAGTCGCCCTGCGAAGCGGCGGCGTGGGCGGCCATTGCCTGCAGCACCGTCTGCAGGGCATCCTGCTTAAGAGGATACGGCAGCGACGGGCCGGCGGCTATGCAGCCGAGCCTGGCGAGGAAGGTTTTGATCTGCCTGCGCCCGCGCCCGCGCTGGAGGATGATGAACGCGAACTGTTCAACGGGGCGCACGTCGGCAAAGACCGGGCCGGTCAGCTCATCGAGCTTCTGAAGCTTGGCTTTAAACGAGGCGGCGGCTTCGAACATCAGTTGTTCGGCGGCCGATCGCATGCGCGACTGCAACTGCTCGCGGACGGATTGCGTGCTGCCCTGAGCAACCTGCACGGCCGCGGCGACGTGGCGGGCGTAATCCTCCAGGCTGACGGTGCCGTCGCAGACGGACAGGCACTTGCCCATCTGGGCGTACGGGCAGGGGCGTCCGTGGGGGGCGGCGCGGCCGCACGCGGGTTCGCGGCAGAGGTCGAAGATCTCCACCAGCAGATTGATGTAGGCGTCGGCCGACTTGCCGGTGGGGAAGGGGCCCAAGTACCGCCCGCGGCGTTGCAGGACGCTGCGGCTGCGCTGGAAGAGCGGAAATCGCTCGCCGAGGTCCACGTGTACGAACCAGGCGGGTTTCCAGGCCAGCATCGCCGGATAGTTCTGCGGCCACAGCTCGGCCGCGATGTCCAGGAAGCGCAGGTCCGTCTCGAAGTCGCCGGCGGTGAGCGTCCAGAGAACCTGGGCGGCGACTTTGCTCAGGTCGGGCAGTTTGGTTCCAGCCGGTTCGTCGTCGGCGCCGCGCATGCGGGCCCGCAGGCGGCTGCGCATGTCGGCGGCAGGCAGCAGGACGATGGGCGTTCCGTCGTGCGTCAGCAGGAGCATGAGCCCCCGCCGCGCCGGGACGTGCCCCAGCAGCGATTCATCCCACTCGCCGCCCAGACACACGCCCCGCTCGAAATTGCCGATCCATTCGCTCACGCCGACATGGTAGCCGCAGGCGTCGCCGGATTAAAGCTCCCCATGTCGAACGGGGTATACAATTCCATTGCCTTGGGGAAGGCATCATTTCAAGAGGGGGGTGCAAAGTGCGGAATATGTGGAAGCGCGTCAGGCGCGCCTGGAACAAGCGCGGTCCGGTGGGCTTTGCGCGACTGGCGTGGCAAAACGTGAGGTACTATGCGCGGCTGCCGTTCGATTCGAGGATCGGCCGCGGTCAGCGCTTCGACCACGAGTTCGACAATCGCTACGGCACCGACACCACGGGGTACGTTCCCATCGGGGCCCTGACGGTGCCCGCCGAGCATGAGGATCACGCGCGCGAATACGCTCCGACGGACACTCTTGCCTTCCAGGCGATCCTGGCGCGACTGGAGATCGACCACTCCAGGTACGTCTTCATCGACGTTGGCTCCGGGAAAGGCCGCACCCTCCTGCTGGCCTCTGACTATCCGTTCAAGCGGATCATCGGCGTCGAGTTCGCCCGGGAGATGCACCTGGTAGCCGTCCGCAACATTGCGATCTACCATTCCCCGACGCAGAAATGCACCCGCCTGGAGTCTGTCTGCGCCGATGCGGTGGCTTTCGATCTGCCGGACTGCCCGCTGGTCTGTTTCCTGAACAATCCCTTCGACGACGTCATCATGGACAAATGGTTGGCAAGCCTGAGGCGATGGGCGGCCGGTAATTTGCATGGGGTCTACGTCGTATATCACAACTGTTACCACCGCGCCTTGTTCGATCGCTCGCCGCACTGGCAACTGGTGGTAGAGGGAGGCTCCATGGCCGTAGGCGACGCGTTCGCGATCTATCAGTACATCAGAGAAAGCGCCCCAGCGGTTGCATCAGCCGCGCCCGAAGGCGTTTCCGCGTAACGGCACATGCATCGCGCCCGGTAGGACTCGAACCTACGACCTGCGGTTTAGAAGACCGCTGCTCTATCCAACTGAGCTACGAGCGCTTGGCGGAATTATCGACAACGGTCAAGTTTATCGGGCAGGGGGTATAGAAACAACTGGGTAGCGGCAACCCCTTGGCGAGGGGAAAGCCGCGGGCGACGCGCGAAGCATCCATTATGCCAGCGGTTTTACACGGCCAACCGCCAATACGCTTCGACGGCGGGGGCCAGCGGTTTGCCCAGATAGGTGCGTTCGAGGGCCGAGCGGATCTTCTCCAATGCGACGATCTGGATCTGTCGCACGCGCTCGTCGGTGAGGCCGACCATCCGGGCGATCTCGGCCAGGGTGCGGCTCTTGCCCCCGCTGGAGAGGGCGAAGCGTTCGTCGACAATGGTGCGTTCGATCTTGCTCAGCCGCGCTCCATTGGCGGTGAGGATCTCCTTGAGCGTCTCGACGGATTCGCGCCACTGCTGGTCCTGGCGGGCGTTGGCGGCATCGTGGTAATCCAGGTCGGAAGTGAACTGGATCGGCAGGCGCTTCTGACGGCGCTGGTCGCGTTTGGCCATGCGTCCGAACGCTTTGAGAATCGAGCGGCAGGCGTAGGTGGAGAACTTGGCCCCGCGCGAGACGTCGAAGTTCTCGATGCTTCGCAGCAGGGCCATGCTGCCCTCGCTGATCAGGTCGGCCGACTCGATGCATGAAATATACGATCGCCGGGCCATGGCGTAGACCAGCGCCAGGTTGGCGCGTACCAGCATGACGCGCATGTCGGCCGCACGCTGGCGCCACAGGTCGGCCTGGCTGTCGGGCTCGTCGCCGTCGGCCTGCGACAGCAGCGTGCAGAGGCGGTAGCGGGCATAGTTGTAGCGGCGGAAGAGCAGGCTTTCTTGCTCGCCTGTCAGGGCGGTGGAATTCGTCGGCTGCCGATCGCTATCGGGTCCCTCGACCGGATTCCAGGTCGAGGCGGCGATCTTGAGGGCTCCGCCGCCGAAGAGTTCGCTCTCGGTCCGGGGATGCTGGAAGGAGGGGTGAAAGACGTACTTGATGTCTTCTCCCTCGGCGTCCTGTGTCGCCGGGGGATCGGCCGGAGGCGTCGGTTCCCCCTGCCGCCGCGGCGTCCGCCGAAGCCTGGTGGTCGGATACGCTGCCAGCGTTGCACTGCTCATGATAATCCTCTTGCTGTCTTTCAGAGCGGAGCCCGTTGAGGCCTCGCCTTCCTGAATGTGAATACGGCACAAATCACTTGTTCCCTTGGCACATGGGTTGGCCCCCTGTCAGGCCTGACCATCTTGAAAGAACTCTAGCGGGGCACCGTGGCTCCGCACCATCAGGCTTTGCCTGTTTTGCAGGGGTGGATTGACTGGAGGGGGCATGGGGGGCGGTCCCTTGTCGGCGGTGGGTGGTCTCTAGTACGCCGCCCCGATGCGGCAGTGGTCGGTTGGCGTGGGCGCCGAAAAAGTGCGGCGCGTTGGGAATGGTGCGGGGCGTGCCTATGATCAAGATGATTCCCCGCGGGGACAAAGGGGCAGCCGATCCCTTCGGCGCGTTTGTATCATCATATGGAAATCGCAGTGAACATGCAGATGCGCCGCTGGCAGAGCGTGGCGGTGGGGGCGGTGCTGTCGTGTACCGCCGTGGCGGCCTATTGGACGACCCTGGGCGGGATGTGGCAGCGGTGGTATCCGGCGTGGGGCCGCGCGGATCTGGGACTGATCGATCGCATCAGCGAGGGGGAGAGCTACTACACGCACGGTCCGCTGATGGCGGTGGTAAGCGTGGCCGCGGCGCTGCTGCTGTTGCGTTACACGCGTATCGCGGTGGCGCCGCGGCGGCGGGCGGGAGCGGTGGTGCTGTGCGCGGGGCTGCTGGTGCTGCACCTGGGAATGCTGGGCCGCGTGTCGTTCATCAGCGCCTTGAGTCTTCCGATCGTGATCTCGGGGCTGATCCTGCTGCTGTGGGGCGCCGAGGCGCTGAAGCGGCTGTGGTTTCCAGTGGCGATTCTGGGGTTCATGATCCCGCTGCCGGAGGTGACTATCGCCGAGTTGAACTTTCGCCTGAAACTGGTCGCCACGGACTGGGGCGTTCGCCTGGCGGGTTTGGCCGGCGTGACGGCCGTCCGGTCGGGCAACCAGGCGTTTCTCGCCGGCGGGCAGTCGCTGGTGGTCGCCAACGTGTGCAACGGTCTGCGGACGCTGTTGAGTCTGGTGGCGTTCGGGGCGCTGTTTGCGTACGTCAGCCGCCTTCGCGGGGCGTGGGCGGCGCTGCTGTTCGCGATGTCGATTCCGGTGGCGTTGGCGAGCAACGCGCTGCGGATCGCGGCGCTGGTGGTGGCTGCCAGCGTGTTGGGCGTCGAGGCGGCGACAGGGTGGTTTCATGACGCATCGGGGATAGGCCTGCTGGCGGTGGCGATGGGGCTGATGTTCGCCCTGGAGCGCGTGCTGCTGGAGGTCCGCGCCAAGCTGAGCAAGGCGCCGCTGCCGCAGGGGCGGTTCAGCGCCGTGATGGCGGCCGACAGCGCCGGCGGGCAATGGTCTCGCCTTGGCCATGCACTGTGCGGCCGCCGGGCACTGGTGGCGGCGGGGCTGCTGGGGCTTTCGGCGGCGTTGACGCTCTGGTCGGCGCGTCCGTTGCGCAACGTTTTGCCGGCGGCCGATTCGTCGCTGCTGGCCAGTCGGGTGACGATCGACGGGCTGCGTTACGACAGCTACAGTCTGGACCTTGACGAGCGGACGCTGACGATCCTGGAGCACCCGAGCTACTGCTATCGTCGTTACGTGCCGGCGAAAACAACCCGTCCGGCGATGGATGTCTGGCTGCTGCTGGCGGGGGAGAACCGCAAGGGGATCCATCCACCGGACCTGTGCCTGGAAGGCGGCAGCGCGGGGATCATAGCCAAGCGCGACGTGACGGCCCCGTGCGGTGGCGGCGAGGGCATTCCCTGTCGGGAGTTGATCGTGCAGGACCAGGAGCGGACGTATTATTACCTGTACACGTACCGGTTCGGGCGCCAGTACACGCGCAGCTACTGGCATCAGCAGATGCGCCTGCTGGCGGGGGGTCTGCTGGGGCGCCCGACCCAGGGGGCGCTGATCCGCGTCTCGTCAATCTTTGAGGCGGCGCAACTGGAGCAGACGCGCCGGGAGGCCTTTGCCATGCTGGAACAGGCCTTGCCGCGTCTCGATGCGGCGTTGCCATAAGGGGGTCTTGATGAAGCGACTGATGTTGATCGTCTGTATCGTGGCGGTGCTGGGCGTGCTGTCAGCGGCGGCGGTGGCGTACTGGCACTACAGCGACTCCTCGCGGGTTCTGGCGCGGGCTCGGATCGCCCTGGACGCGCATCAAAATGCCGTGGCGGCGGAGCTGGCCGAGAAGTACCTGCGGAGCCAGGAGAACGATCGCGAGGGTTGGCTGGTGCTGGCGTCGGCGCGGGTGAGCCTGGGAGCCTACGACGGGGCGCGAGCGGCGTTTCATCGCGCCGCCGCTCTCGGGGCCGACCAGACCAGCGTGCGAACGGGGATCGCCGAGACGTACATTCTTCCGGCGATGCATGTCAATATCACCGGGGCGGGGATCAGCCAGGTGAGCATCCTGCGGGCGGCGCTGGAGAGCCTGGACAAGGCCCAGGCGGAACTGGACGAGGTGAAGGAAGAAGACCCCGTCCGGGCGATGAGCGTGCAGGGGCTCCAGGGTTCGGTCGAGATGATCCGCGCCCGCCTGTGCCGCAAGATCGCCATGGTGCTCTTGCACAGCAGCCAGCTCGCCGGCGCGGGCGGGGCCCTGACGCAATCGGGTCGCTACGCTGCCGATGGCGCCGCAATGGCCCGGACCGCCCAGACCTGGGAAGACAAAGCCGTCACCACGCTGTCGGACACGCTGCTGCGGTCGAAGGGGGCTCTGGCGTCGCTGGCCAGCCGCAAGAAGCGCCAGATGCTCCTCAAGCACATCGACACCTCCGCCCGCAACGCTGTCCTTCTCTGCGAAGACCTCGCGGACGACGGTCGCTCCCGCGACCTGCTGGAGATCGTCCACGGTCTGGGGGAGGCGGCGCCGGTGGCGGCCGCGATGAGCGACCTGCACGCAGTACACGTGGCACAATTCGACACCTCCCGCGCTCGCCGCGCCGCATGCCTCGCCGCTGCCCAGCGCGTCGAGGGGCTGCTGTCGGCCGGGCAGGCGGGCTCCGACGACTGCCTCCAGATGCGGCTGATCCAGGCCGAACTGCTTCTGGGCGCCGACGAGTTCGTCAAGGCCGACCAGGCGGTCACGTCGGTCCTTAAGGACAAGAGCGCCTGGATGGACGCGCGCAAGCTTCACGCCCGCGTGCTGATCGCCCAACGGCGATACATCGACGCCGAGAAGCTGCTCTTTGTGCTCAAGACCGACTCGCCGGATCGCCCTGACGTGCTGCACCTGTACGCCCAGGCGGCCGCCGGAGCGGGCAAGCTCGTGCTCGCCCACGACGCCATGCGGGCGCTGCTGGAACTCAACCCGTCTTTCGCCCCGGCCAGGAAGTATCTCGTCGAGCACTACCTGCTGGAGAACTACTCCGAGCAGGCGTACATGCAGGCCCGCACGTTCTGGCAGACAAACCCCGACAACCCCGACGCCCTGCGGCTGTTGATCGAGACGGCCTTGAAGACCAACCGTCGCCCCCAGGCCCGCAATGCCGTCGAAGAAGCGCGAACAAATTACCCCAACAGCCTGACCATGCTGGCGACGGCGGCAGTGTGCTGCCAGAGGATGGACGAACCGGCGGCCGCCCGCCAACTGGCGCTGCAGGCCATCCGGTTTTCGCCGGTGAGCATTCGCGGGCGTCTGACGCAGGCGCGAGCCATGGCGATCCTGGCCCAGTTCGAGGCCGCCCAGAACCTGCTGGCACGCGAATTGGCCGCCAACGGCGACGTGGCGGAGGTTCAGTTCGCGGCTGCGGAGTTCTATCTCGCTGCCGGGCATGCAGCCCAGGCAATCGAGCGGTACCGTGCGGGGCTGGCGGCGGAACCGACAGCCGCGGTGGAGCGCCTGGCATTGGCTCGGGTGCTGCTGGACCAGGGTCTGGCGCGACAGTGCCTGCAGACGCTGGAGGGTTTTGCCCAGAGTCACGCGGCGGCCGAACTGGTGCGCCTCGAGGCGCGGGTGCTGCTGGGAGAAAAGGTGGACCTCTCTCAGCTTCGCATGTCGAACAACCGCTCGGCCGTGCTGGCCATTGGCCAGGCGCTGCTGCGGACGCGCCAGAGCGCCTTGGCGCTGTCGCTGGCCCGGGCGGAACTGGTCAAGGCCCCGCAGTCGTACGAGCTCAACGTGCTGGCCGGGCAGGCCCTGCTCGAACAGGGCGACGCCAAGGCCTGTCAGGAGCATTGGGCGGCGGCGCTGTCGTCGGACCCGACGCGTCTGGACGTGTACCTGCGCCTGGCGAACCTGCTGGGCAGCCAGGGCGGCATCGAGCAGGCTTCGCAGCGGTTGATGCAGATTCCCGGCGCGCGGCAGGAGATGGTTCTGCAGGCCGAGGGAACCATCTGGACGCAAGCCGGCGCGCATGACGCCGCCGCGGCCGTCTATCGCCGCCTGTCCCAGACCAGCGGCGTGACGACCTCGCAGGCTCTGCAGGCCAGTTTCAGTCTGGCGGCCAGCCTCGCCCGAGCCGGGCGCTTCGACATGGCTCTGGCGCGGCTGGACGTGCTGGCCCAGCAGCCGACCGTGCGGGCGCAGGCGCTGTGGGGCAAGGCCGAGGTGCTGGCGGCGGCCGATCGCCCCGCCGAGGCGCTGGCGTGCCTGGACGAGGTCTGGAAAGACGCCCGGACGCGCCTGGACGCCGCCCGCATGGCGCAGACGCTGAGAATGTACGCCCGCCTCGGTCAAAGCGACAAGGCCGCCGCCTGCTGCGACGACATCATCCTGCACGTTCCCGGCGGCGACTACTGGGGGTGCATCCTCAAGGCCCAGGTATACCAGGCCGGTGATAAGCTCGACCAGGCCGAAGCCCTCTTCCGCCGCGCCATCGCCCTGCTGCCGACGGACCTGATCGGATACGAGGGCCTGGCCCAGGTGCTCGACGCCCAGCAGCGCCCCGTCGAGGCGCTGGCGGCGCTGGAGACCATGGGCGCCCAGAGCTGGTCGGGACGCTGCCAGGCCCTTCTGGCCCGGGCGCATATGCTGGGGCGGTGGGGCCTGTACGCCCCGGCGGTCGAGACCCTCGACGTGCTGGTGCGCGAGGGGTACGCCGACAATCCGTCGATCCGCCTGACCATCGGCGAGGCGATGGTGGAGTTCGGCCATCCCCAGCAGGGGCGCCAGTGCCTCTCGCAGATTCCGCCCAGCGCCGGCCAGTACATCGCGGCACAGTTGGCGATGGCGAAAATAGCCCCGACGCATCAGGAGGCGATGGCGATCCTCGAGCAACTGGCGCCGCGCCAGGGGGAAGAGCCGGAAATTCTCGAAGCCATCATGTCGCGCCTGATCGCGGTGGGGCAGTGGGACCGGGCGCTGGAGCAGTTTGCAGCCCATGCCCAGACGCAGCGCCGCTGGTACGGGTGGCCCATCGGGGCGGCCTGGCAGGCGGCGCGGGCGATGATCCACCAGAAGGACTACCCGCGCGCCGCAAGCCTGGCCAGGCGCATGGCCAGGCAAAGCGGCGGACGGGACTGGCGGCGGCTGGCCATCGTGCTGGACCCGGACACGCCGATGGCGGACGTGGCCGCGGCGTCGCAACCGCAGGCCGTGGACCTGCTGCTGGCCTTGGCGCGCCAGGCCCAGCAAGGCCTCCCCTGCGACGCGCGCGTGCTGGAAGACTTCCAGAACGCCGCGGCCAAGCCCGACAGCCGCGCCGGAACCGCCTGGCAGGCCCTGGCGGCTATCATGACGCTGGAGAAACCCTCCGCCCAGCAGACCATCTCGCTGGTGCGCAGCGAGGACGACGACGACGCCCTGACTCGCGTTCTGGCACAGTCGCTGCAGGACACCGCGCCCTGGCCTCACAGCCGAACCGTCGCCGCGCGATTGGCGCGAACCTACGTGGCGCTGGACATGGAGCAGGGACCCCTGGCCGCCCAGATCGCCCGCGCCACCCTCGGCGCCCAACCCACCTGCCAGTGGGCCGCCGTCCTGGCCGTCCGCGCCGACAACACCCCCCAGGCCATCTCCGACGTGCTGGCGCAGATCCAGCCGCCCGGCGGCGTGGGCGCCCAGATCATCCAGGCCGCCCAGTTCGTCCGCCAGAAGAAGTATCGCCAGGCCGCCGACGCCTACGCCAGCGCCGCAGACGCCGCCGGAGGCATCGCCGACTTGAGGCTTGAACAGGCCAAGGCGCTCTACCAGTGCGGCCAGGCTGAGCAGGCGCTGGAGATGTACAAGCAGCTTCGCACCAACGCCTCGGGCAAGGTCGCCGCCGCTGCCTCCAACAACGCCGCCTGCCTCGTCGCCCGGATGTACCCCAACGACCGGGCCAAGCTCGGCGAGGCGTATGGCTGGGCCGTCACGGCCGTGCAGACCCATCCCAAGTGGTTGTATCACGACACGCTGGGATGGCTCTGTCACCTGCTGGGTCGCCATGAAGAGGCTTGCCTGCAACTGCGGTTGGCGCTGCGAGACACGAACCATTCCGGCGAACTTCACGCCCATCTTGCGGCGGCGGAGAAAGCCGCCGGAAACGAGCAACTGGCCCGCTGGCACGAGCAGGCCGCCCGCATGTTCACCCCCCGCGCGGGCGCCGGTCTGGCCGGGGGCACCAGCGACGCGATCCTGCCGCACCTGGGAGAAGCCCCATGACGCCTACCACCGTCGAAGCAACCCGCCCGGACGCCGCCGCGATCGCGGAGATGGCGGTCGCCCCCCGTCCGTGGCGGGCGCCCGTGCAGGCGAAGCTGCCGGCCAACATGCTCTCGTTCGACGTCGAGGAGTATTTCCAGGTCCAGGCGGCCTCCTCATGCGTCAAGCCCTCGCAGTGGGACTCGATCCCATGGCGCCTGGAGGCCGCCGTCGACGGGCTGCTGGACCTTCTGGCCCGTCATGGAACGCTGGCGACGTTCTTCGTGCTGGGCTGGGTGGCGCGGCGTCAGGGTTCGATTATCCGGCGCATCGCCGCGGGAGGGCACGAGATTGCCTCGCACGGCATGACGCACACGATGATCCAGCACCTCAACGCTAGTCAATTCGCCCGCGAGATTCGCGACAGCCGCAAGGCGCTGGAAGACCTCAGCGGCTGCGCGTGCCTGGGATACCGCGCGCCGACGTTCTCGCTGACGCACAAGACGGCCTGGGCGATCGACGCGCTGATCGAGGAAGGCATCGAGTACGACTGTTCGGTCTTTCCGATCCGCCACGACCGCTACGGCGTGCCCGAGGCGCCGCCGGAGCCTCATATGGCCGTTGGGCCCGGCGGGGGTCGAATGCTGGAGATTCCGCCGCTGACGGCACGCCTGCTGGGGATGAATTGGCCGGTGGGCGGCGGGGGATACTTCCGCCTGCTCCCCCTGGCGGCGACGCGGGCGGCGTTGGGCGCCGCCCAGCAGTGCGGGCGCTGCACTATGCTATACCTGCACCCGTGGGAGTTCGATGCGGACCAGCCGGTGCTGGCGATGTCGCGATTGAGCCGGTGGCGCCACCGGGTAGGGCTGCGCCGAACGCCGGGGCGCCTGGCGGCGCTGCTGGAACAGTTCCGCTTTGCGCCCGTCGGCGCCTGCGCCGCGGCGCTGCGCGCGTCGGACCTGGGGGAGCATCGCTACGGCTTGACCGCCGCAGCGGCCGCCGGCGGTGAAAAATCGAACTTCTCCGGGCGGGCGAAGTAATCCGCCGAGACGTCGGCGAACTGCGGTTCCTCAAAGCGGTTGCCCCGAATGCGCGGACCCAGGCCCGACATCAGCTTGAAGCTGACGTTCTGCGGACCGTACTCCATGACGAAGTCCGGACCGGCCGAGCGGAACAGCGTGTTGTTCTCGAAGGCGATGTCCGCGGCGAATCGTTTCTGCCGCAGCGACAGCGAGGGTCCTTCCGAGGTCACCAGCACGTTGTTGCGAAAGACGTTGTCGTTCATCCGCACCTTCTGCTCGACAGTCATGTCATTGATCTGGACAGCCGCGGCGGTCTTGGGCTCGCTGCCCTCCTGCCAGCTCTGCCGCCCGATCCAGATGGTGTTGCGTTCGAAAACGTTGGCGGTCTGATCGTACGCGACGACCTTCTGCGAACCGACGCCGCCGGCAGACAGGGCGATGCCCTGACGCGTGTTGTTGAAGATGAGGTTGTCGGTGGCGGCCGACTGCGACACCCCGTTGCTGAGCAGGATGCCCTCGCCGGTGTTGGTGTGAATGACGTTGCGCTGCAGGAGCAGTTCACTGACGCGCCCGTCGTTGTGCAGCCCGCTGGCGCCGTTTCGGTACGCCAGGCAGATCCGGACCGTCACGCGCGAGTTCGGCAGAACGCGGCTGCCCAGGTACAGACCCTCGGCGGTGTTATCGTGGAAGACGCAGTGCTCGATGAGGATGTCGTGCAGGTCTTCCTGCCCGCGCAGGCCCCACTTGTTCGCGTGGCTGTCCAGGTTCCGCAGGGCGATCTGACCGCAGGCGTTGAGGTCCACCCCGGCGCTGGTGCTGGCCGACCCGGCGCCGACGAGCGTCAGACCGTCCAGGGTGACAAAGTGGCAGCGGTCGAGCACCGCGCAGGCCAGTTGCCCCTCGATGACGGCGCGGTGGCCCGGGTACGCCGCGATCAGGATCGGCGCCTCAGCGGTGCCGATGAGCCCCCGCAGAATCAGCGGGTACTTGCCCGCATACGTGCCTTCGCGGAACAAGACCGCGTCGCCGGCCTTGAGGTCGCGGCGCACCGCCGCGAAGGTGGCGTAGGGCGCCGAAGCGTCGTCGACCTGCCCATTGTCATCGCTGCCCGCCGGCGAGAGGAAGAAGATCCGCTGCGGGCGGTATCCCTGGGCCGCCAGCAGCGCCCGGACGTCCTGACCGTACTTGGCGGTGACGGTGTCGGGGGTATTCAGGGCGGCGTTGGCGTCGCTGGCGTCGGGGCCCAGCGGGCTGGCCGGACCGTACCCGTCGCCGTCGTTATCCCAGTAGAGCACGCCGGCGCCGTTGCGAGATCCGGCGCCGCTGGAGACGCCGGTGACCGCCGCGCCGGCGCCGGCCGCGACCGTCAGTTGCGGGGCGACCCGGCGCACTGCCGCGGGAGGAATGGCCACGGCCTCGACGGGCACCGCCGCGGCCAGCGGTTGCACCACCACGTTATGCACCGCCACCGATCCGCCGCCGCGGGAGAAGTCGAACTTCTCGGGGGTGGCGAAATAGCTCGGCGAGACGTCGCGGAACTTGGGGTCTTCGTAGACATTGCCCTGGACGCGGTTGCCCAGTGAGGCGATCGCGGCATAGGCGAGCGTCTGGGGCACCGACTCGACGCACATCGCCGGACCGGCGATGCGGAAGAGGGTGTTGTTCTCGATGCCCGTCACGGCTGCGAAACGCCGCTGCTTGAACGAGAACACCGGTCCGCGCTGGGTGACGATCACGTTGTCGCGGAAGATGTTTTCGCTCATCTGGATGGTCTGGGCGGTGGTGGAGTCGTTGAAGACGACGGCGGGAAAGTCCACCGGCTCGTACTGCCCGTTCCATCCGCGCTGCCCGATCCAGATGGTGTTGCGCTCGAAGAGGTTGCCGTTCTGGCTGTACGGGACGATCTGCGGATTGGGATCGGTGTACGTGTACATCACGATGCCCTGTTTGTTGTTGTTGAAGATCAGGTTGTCGCGAACGATCGAACTGGACACCCCGTTGATGAACGAGATGCCGCCCAGGGCGTTGGTGTGGAAGGAGTTGTTCTCGAGCAGCAGTTCGGTCACGCGGCCGTTGTGCTGGAACCCATGTCGCCCGTTGCGGTAGGACAGGCAGTTTCGCATGGTCAGGCGCGAGTTGGGGGCCTCGCGGCAGCCCAGGTACACGCCGTGCTCGACGGGGTTGTTGTGCAGCACGCAGTCTTCGATCAGGATCTCGTGGAGGTCCTGCATCCCGTGGATGCCCCACTTGTGACCGCAGGCCTCGATGCGGCGCAGCACGATGCGGCTGCAGAAGTGCATCGACACGCCCGCGCTGCTGCTGGTGGCGCTGCTGGTGAGAGTCAGACCGTCGAAGACGAGATTGCGGCAATTGCCCAAGGCCAGCGCCAGCCCTTCGGCGTCGATCACGACGCGCTGCCCCGGATACGCCGCAACCACGATGGGCTGGTCGTCCGAGCCCTGGACCTTCTGGCAGACCATGGGGTACTTGCCCTTGTACGTGCCGCCCATGAACAAGACCGCGTCGCCGGCCCGCAAGCTCCCAACCACCGCGGCGAATGTGGCGTAGGGCTTGGCCGGGGCATCGGCCTGTCCTGTGGCGTCCCTGCCGGCCGGGGCGATGTAGAAGATGCGCCGCGGGCGGTAGCCCTGCTTGGCCAGCAGCGGCGAGATGTCGTCGCCGTACTTGGCCTTGACGGTGTCGGGCGTGTTGACCAGGGCGTCGGCGTCGTCGGCGTCAGGCCCCATCGGGCTGGCCGGACCGTACCCGTCGCCGTCATGGTCGATGTACAGCGACCCGGCCCCCGGCGGGGGGCCCGCTTCGGCCGGCGCGATGACCTGCCCGTCGACCTTTGCGATAGTTCCTGTGAACGCCGCAAGAAACGCTGCAACCAGAGCGACTCCGACGGAGACTTTAGGCGTGGTTGGCATGGGTCCCCCTCCCGTTGTGTGCCTATGGAGTTTTACGCGATATCTCTACCCCTGCCCTTCATCCGCAGGCCCTATTTCAGCCACAGGCTTTGCCGGATGGGCTTACTCCACGCTTACACTTCCCCGGATTCTTCGCCAAAGGCCGCCGCGGGTAGATCCGGCACCGGGCGGCGCACGACGGTCTTGCGCCAGCGCCCGCTGAGATAGTAGGCGAAGCTCGCCAGCATCGAGACGGCGAAGCTGGCGGCCATCGCATACCACACGCCCGTGATGCCCATGTGATCCGCCAACCACAGCGCCATCGGCACGCGGACGACCCAGAGGCTCACCAGCGAAAACACCGTCGTCACCATCGTGTGCCCCGCGCCGTTGATGACGCCGTTGGTGACGAACATGAAGGCGAAAAACACGTAGCACGAACCCACGATGCGCAGATAGCCCGCCCCCAGTTCCACCACCTCCTTGCCGCACTGGGGGCACATCGTTTTGCCCGCCCCGCCCGGCTGCCCCGCGCGATTCTGCATCGCCGCCACGGACGGCCCCGATGCCGCCGGCGGGCGGTGATCCTTGCACAGCGCGCCGTCGCCGCTGTCGCTGATGAAGACTCGCATGAGCGTCTCCGGAATGCTCACCGCCAGCGCCGAGGCCGCCAGCGTAAAGCCGCCGCTGAGCACGCAGCCCCACAGTACGATCTGGCGCACGCGATGGTGCTTGCGCGCCCCGATGTTCTGCCCGGCCAGCATCGACACCGCCATGCTCAACGCCAGCGCCGGCATGAACGCCAGCATGTCGATGCGACCGGCGATCCCAAAGGCAGCCGTGGCGTTGCCGCCGAAGCCGTTGACGATGCCCGTCACAAAGACCATGCTCACCGACACCAGCGACTGCTGCAGTGCCGAGGGGAATCCGATGCGCGTCGTGATCAGCGCCGTGTGCCCGTCGAATGCCTTCCAGCTCGCCGCCGGGGCCACCAGGTTTTTCTGCCGCCGCAGCACCACCACCAGCGCCCCCAGCGCCAGGCCCTGGGCGATCAGCGTTGCCCAGGCCGTTCCATTAAGCCCCAGCGCGGGAAGCCCGAGCCAGCCGAACATCAACAGCGGGTCCAGCGCCGCATTGATCGCCACCGCAGCGGCCTGGTAGTACAGCGGCGTGCGGGAGTCGCCGATGCCCTGGAGCATGCTGCGCGTCAGGAAGAGGCCGTAGCCCATCGGCAGCGACAGCAGGAAGATCCGCATATACTGTTCCGCCAGGGGCAGCACGTCCTCCTGCGTGTCCATCGCCCGCAGAATCGCCGGCGTGAGCAGCTCGCCTGCCGCCACCAGCACCAGGCTGCACGCGCCGATGAGGATGGTCGAACTGTTCACCACGCGGCGAATCGCCCCCTCGTCTTTGGCCCCGTAGTGCTGAGAAATCAGGATGCTCGACGCCAGCGTCAGCCCCATCCCCGCCGAGATCAGAACGAAGACCACCGGCATCGAGACCGTGACTGCCGCCACGGCATTCTCGCCCAGGTACCGTCCCACCCAGAAGAGGTTGATGAGGCTGTGGCCCATCTGCAGGGCGTTGCCAGCCAGCATCGGCAGCGAGAAGATGATCAGGTGCCGGGGAATGCTGCCGGTAGTCAGATCGCGCCCCCGCAACAGCGGCGAGGCAGCGGGCAAAGGTTTGTCGGGCTCGGTCATTGAAGCGGCTGGCCTTGAAAACATTGATTAGACACCTGCGACAGGGGCTTGGCAATGGAGAAGAAACAACCGACGACGAGGACGAGGACGAGGACGAGGACGAGAAGAACACTCTCCCCGTCCGTCTTTTGTTTGTTTCTTAATCCTCTTAATCCTTTCTATCCCGTCAACCTGCCTGCCGGCAGGCAGGTCCCGCACTCCTCGTCTCCGTCCCCCGCCTAGAATCCTTCAGGGCTTCAGACAGGATGAACCCAGGCACAACGACATCGGGAGGCATTGGCGGGCGCGATCATGCCACGCTTCGGTTCGCCTCTATCGTCGCCAGTTATGGCTTGGGATCGTTCGCCGAGAACTTCTTCAAGCAGGCCGCCATGCTGCTGGCAGTCGGGCAGGGAATGGCGTACTTGCAGGGTCTGGCGGCGATACTGTACTCCCTGCCGTATCTGCTGCTGGCGGCCGCGGCGGGCTGGCTGGCGGACCGCTATTCCAAGCGTCGCGTGCTCATCGCGGCCAAGTGCCTGGAGGTGCTGGCGATGTCGCTGGCGGCGTACGGGCTTTACAGCGGCAACTGGACGCTGATCATGGTGATGTCGGCCCTGATGTCCACGCACGCGGTGATCTTCAGTCCTGCATTCAATGGAACGCTTCCGGACCTGTTCGATCGCCAGGACATGCCCCGCGCCAATGCGGCGACCAAGATTGCGCTGATCGGGTCGATCCTGGCCGGGGTGGCGTTGGCGGGCGTGGTGCTGACGCGCAGCGGCTCAGAGCACGACGCGCGCGTCCTGATCGCCTGGATGACCGTGGCGGTGCCTCTGCTGGGCCTGGCGGCGGCGATGGGGGCCCCGCGCCGCCCGGCGGCAGACCCGCACAAGCGGTTCCCCCGTGCCGGTCCGCTCTCGTCGATGCGTCACCTGATGGCGATGCGCAAAGACCGATTGCTGGCTTACACGGTCATCGCCGACACGTTCGTGTGGTTCCTCGGTTCAGCGCTGATCCAGTTGACCAATACCCTGGGCGTGCAGCAGCTCCAGTTCGGTGAAGAGACGACCGGGCTGTTGGTGGTAGCCGAACTGGCGGGCTTCGGCGTCGGCGGTTTGCTGGTGAGCTTCTACGCCGACGGCAGGGTGTGGTACCGCCTGGTGCCGCTGGCGGGGGTCGTTGCCAGCGCGTTCATCGGGGCGGTCTGGCTCGTGCCGTACCTGCCGCAGTCGTGGCACGTCTGGGCGGTGGTAGCCGCGCTGGGCGGGGCCGGCGCCGGCGGCGGGGCGATCCTCATCCCCGCGGAGAGCTTCATCCAGGTTCGCCCCGCCGCGGCGAGCAAGGGGACGGTGATCGCCGCGGCGAACTTCGCCAATTTCGGCGGCATCCTCCTCTCGGGCGCGGTGGCCAACCTGCTGGATTACTGGTTCACCCCTGCCGCGGCCTTTGGGGCCCTGGCCCTGCTGGCGCTGGTGGTGACCGCGGTGATCGGCGTAACGATGCGGTCGCTGTCGCAGCAAGAACTGGCAGAGGCGTCCTTCGACGCGTGAGCTAGAGCAGCTTGTCCCGGGCCCGGAAATGATGCAATTTCGTTTTGCCGAGTTCGCCCGCCCGGGCATATGATCAGTGCCGGGAGGGGTCAAGTGCAAGAGGGGGGGCTTGGGATGCGCAGGTTATTCCTGGTGGCATGGGCGCTGTTGGTGCTGATATGCGCCCAGGCAGTCCGTGCGGACGCGGTGTTGGACTGGAACAACGTCTGGCTGGACATGATCCGCGCCACGGGCGGGCCGCCTGCCCCCGTCTCGCGGGCCGGAGCGATGGTCCACGTGGCGATCTTCGATTCGGTCAACTCCATCGACCGCCTGTACTATCCGTACCTGGTCAAACTGGACGCCCCGCCCACGGCCTCGCACGAGGCAGCCGTGGCGGCGGCGGCCTATAACGTCATGTCTTGCTTGTACCCTTCGCAGCAATCGGTGCTGGACTCGCGTTACGCCTCGGCCTTGGCGGCGATCCCCGACGGGGCCGGCAAGATGCAAGGCGTGACGCTGGGCGCGGCGGTCGCGTCGGCCGTCATCGCCGACCGCGCCGCAGACGGCTGGGACACGCCGGGGACGTACACTCCGGCCGGAACGCCCGGGACATGGCGCCCGACGCCGCCGGACTACACGGCGGCGTTCGACCCGCAGTGGAAGAGCGTCCAGACCTGGTCTATTCCCAGCGTCGAGGCGATTCGCCCGCCCGCGCCGCCGGACCTGACCAGCCCCGAGTATGCCGCCGAGTGGCTGGAGGTCTACCAGAAGGGGGCCCTGACGGGCTCTACCCGCACGACGGAGGAAACGCAACTGGCGTCGTTCTGGGCCAACGACCGTGACGGCACCTACAAGCCGCTGGGACAGCTCAATGCCATCGCACAGGAAGCCTCCATCGCCAAAGGCTTGAGCCTGATCGAAAACGCCAGACTGTTCGCGATGCTCAACGTGGCGATGGCTGACGCCGGGATCGTCGCATGGGACGCCAAGTACGCCTATGACCTCTGGCGCCCCATCACGGGAATCCAGGAGGCCGACACCGACGGCAACAGCCTCACCTTCGCCGACCCGACATGGGCGCCGCTTTCGGACGACCCGCTGGTCAACGGCTTTACGCCCCCCTTCCCCGCCTACACCAGCGGGCATGCGACGTTCGCCGCCGCGGCCGCGACGGTGATGTCCGACTTTTTTGGCGAGTCGATGACGCTGACTGTCGGCACCGACGACCCTGGATATACGGGCGGCCTCAGAACGTATTCGAGCTTCTGGGAGATGGCCCAGGAGAACGCCCAAAGCCGCATCTGGCTGGGCGTGCATTGGCGATCCGACGCCGTCTACGGTCTGGCCAGCGGACAGCAGGTTGGGCAGTACGTCGCCGACAATGAATTTGGCGTGGTCCCCGAGCCGATGTCGCTGGCGCTGGCGGCCCTGCCTTTGGCGGGCCTGCTGCGGTGGCGCAAGGAGGCCATCTTCACGTGGTTGAGGCGTGTCAGTGGAACAGCACGTCGTTGGGGATGAACTGGCGGGGGATGTTCGGGCCGCTGTACTCGACCTTGAGCAGTTTGCAGGCGGTGACTTCAAAGTACGCCAGGCGGATGGGGTGCAGGCCCGCTCGCAGGGCGATCTGCCCGCTGGCCATCTGCGGGGGGTGGCGGCGGTCGTTGTCGGCCACCCGGGCGTTGCCGATGAAGAGGCAACTGCCGTCGTCGCTGGTGGTATAGAAGGTGTAGACGCCGTCAGTGGGCACGCGGATGTACCCGGTGAAGGTGACGCCCCAGTTGTCGCCAGACGTCCAGGGGCTGATGTCGAAGCTCGGGGATGTTCCGGTTTTGAGGACCTTGAGAGCCCCCATCTCGGCGATGGTCTTGACGCCCCCGCCGGCGTAGGCGTAGGTCAGGCCCGGCTGAACGTTGGGCGGCGTGTCGGGGGCCCGGGCGGCGAGGATGCGGTAAGTCTGCTCTCCCGTGGGGATAGTGGCGAAGGTCTTGCCCGGCGCGCCGGCGGCGGCTTTGACCACCGTGCCGGCCCCCAGGCGCAGCGGGGCGGTGTAAGGCTGACCTGCCGAGAGCGGGTCGGTGCTGTCAAGGGTGTATCGCACGGCAGCGCCGCGGACGGCCGTGCCGATCGCGACGGTGACTTCGCCGACGTAGTCGCCTCCGGGCGGGGTCATGACGGGGCGATAGGCCTGCTGGACGATGGCGTCGACGCCGACAGCGGCGCTGGCTGCCAGGGCGGCTCGCGGCTCGGCCGGCAGGGCGGCTGAGGCGGCGCCGGCGGCGAAGGCCCTGGCGGCGGCCGAGGCCTTGGCGGCTGCGGCGTCGAAGGTGGCGATATCGGGGCTCTTGCCGGCCAGCGCGGCCAGGTCTCGGATGTCGGCGGTCAGGGAGGCGAAGGCTTTTCCGCCGCCGGCGTGGGTGCGAAAGAGGTGCGCGCCGTCAGGGGCGGTGATGGCGACGGCGCGGTCGAAGATGACGCCGCGAGTGGTGAAGTCGCCGAATCCGCGGTCGTAGAAGGGCAGCGAGGCCAGTTCCTGGCGGGCGATGCGCTGACCGCCGGCCAGATCGAAGACATCGACGTACATCCGCGAGTCTTCCGGGCGATACCACAGTCTGCCGTTTCGCATATCGGCGTTGAGGCTCTCGCCGGTCGAGGCCCACAGGACCACCAGCGTGTGGCCGACCTCGCGCAGGTCCAGCACCGTGCAGACGCGGACGAGGTCGCGCGGCTGAAGTTCGTACGCCGCCTGCTGCTTCGTGGCGGTGTCGAAGGCGGACACCTGTCCGCAGGCGTGCAGGTAGAGCCTGCCGCCGCGGGGGAACATCGCGATGCTCGAAGGGTAACGGTCCTGGATGGACTGGTCGAACCACATGTCCCAACCGGCGGCGGCGTCGCCGGCGAGGCTCCTGGCGTGCAGCCAGGCGGTTCGCCCGACGAACCGCATCGCCGTGCTCTCCAGCGGCGGGCGGTGCGGCGAGTCGCCCGGCCCGGCCGGACGCGCCTGGCGAAGCTGTCCGGTGCGAGGGTCGTGATAGCTGACGCCGTGCTCTTGCCACTGGCCGTGTACCTGCACCTGAGGCCAGCGGACCACCAGACCCTGGTCGGTCAGGGCGATGTCGCGAATATCGCCCTGCACGCCGGCAGCTTTCAGCGGACCGGCCCAGAGTACGTTGCCGCCGGCGGGATCGACGACGGCCGCCGCGGGCGGCTGCCCCGGTCCCGACGCCGCCCATACCAGTCCCTGCCCGCCGCCCAGGCGAGCGGGGGCGAAGGGCAGTGCGGCTGTCCATGCCGGCGCGCCGTCGGCGGCGCGGAACGCCTCCAGCGAGCGCGCCGCGGACAGGACGATGGTGCGACCTTCGACGATCGCCGCCTGCGGACGCGTGGGCAGCAGGCGCTGCCAGATCACACCGGCGCCGGCGCCGGCCGCGGCAAGGGTGCGCCCCGAGAGCACCACAAATGTCTCCGCGGCGGCGGGGTCGGTCAGCAGCAGGGGGCTCTCGCAGGAGAGGGTCAAGGCGTCTTCCAGCGGCAGACCCAGCGGCACGTCGGGACCGGCGGGCGTGGAGGGGCGGGCGAACGCCAGCGGTGGGGCGGCGGCTTCGAGCACCGTGCCGTCGTCGAGCAATACGATCTGTGCAGCCGCCCCGGCAGGAAGGTCGAGCCGTTCGGCGATCTGCCCGGTGGCCGCGGCGATGCGGACCAGCGATTCGCCGGCGGCGATGACGGCGCTATCGCCCACGAGCGAGCCGCGCCCCTGAGACCCCTGGGGCAGCGGCGTGATCCAGCGGCGCGTTCCCGTGGCGATGTCGACGCCGGCCGCCCAGCGGTTGCTCATGGATACCGCCACGCCGCCGGCGGCGCCGAGCAGGCGGTCGCTGGGCGTCAGGGGGGCTTCCCACAGCAGTTCGCCGCTGTCGCACCGCAGCGCCAGCACGCCGCTGTGATCGCGCGGGGCCGCCAGCAGCACGCTGCCGGCCACTACCGGCGAGACGCCCTGGCGGGCGAAGTTGTGCGAGTCGGGCGCCGCCCCAACGGCGCTGGCGTAACCGCTGGTCCAGATCAGCGCCCCGTCGCGCAGGTCGCAGCGGGCGATCAGCCCCATGTTCGTCTGGCAGTACACGCTGCCGCGGTGGATCGTCACTGCGCAGCCGCCGCGGGCGAGGTCGCGATGAGTGAACGGTTGCCACCCGATGGCCCGCTTCCAGAGCATGCGCCCGCTGCGCCCATCCAGGCACAGCAGGTACCACATCATGGGCGGGCCTTCGTCCTCGGCCGTGCCGATATCCTGCTCCGCCGGACCCAGGGCCAATGCGAAGACGCAGCCGTCGGCGGCGGCGGGGCGGGACATGATCGTCAGGGCGGCTTGCGACCGCACGACCTGGAACTGCTCGTCATCGGCTGTGGTCCAGAGCGTCTTTCCGGTGGCGGCGCTGACGGCGGCGATGGCGGAGCGGGTCGCGTCGCTCTGGTAGTAGTAGAGGATGCTCGCGTCGGACGAGAAGGCGGAGCTTTCACCGTCTGCCGTCGAGGCGCCGCGTCGCTGGAAATCGGCGGCGGGGTTTTCCCTCTGGTAGCGGCGGGCCGCGTTGGCGTCCCAGGGCAGGGGGGTCTGGTTTTCACCGCAGGCCCAGGCGGCTGCGGCGTCGTCGAATCGCGCGACGCGGTTGCCTGAATACACGATCAATGCCGCCCCGGCGGCTTGCACATGGCTGATCGGCCAGGGGGTGTGCAGAGCGAAGTCCCCGACAGGCCCGTCGCCGACGCGCCCTTCGAGCGTCCACGGGGCCGGAAGGACAATCCGCCGCCGCGGCAGGTTCGCCAGTCTCATGGCATGGGCGTCTCGCCCATGCTCTTGCTGCTGGTCGCCTGCCAGCAGGGCCTGTTTAATCTCTCTCGCGGGCGCCTGGGCGCCGCGCCAGGGCAGTTGCACGCCATCGTCGACAGCCGCCATCGCATCGAGCAAATCCTGTCGCGTCTGGCTCTGCTGGGCCAGCGCCAGCCACAGTCCGACCTGGGCCTGGCCGCGCAGGGCGGGGTCGGCGGCGTGGGAGATGACGTCGGCGAAGGCGGCGGCGGCCCATTGCGGGCGACCGCTGCGCAGCGCCTTCTCGCCGAAGCCCGCCAGCAGTTCATGGACGCCCGCCGACCAGGGGTATCGCCGCCAGGCCGCCAGTGCCGCCTCGGCGTCGGTATCCAGCCGCGCCGCGGATACCAACCGCTCGGCCGCCTGGTTCTGCGCCGCCCGCACGGCCGTCAGCCTCGCCTGCGGAAGGGCGAGCATCATCCGGTCGACCATCGCCTGGCACGAGACCCAGTGTGACTGCCCGACGGCGACGCACGCGCCGCTGCGGGCGGCAAGGTCGAGCGTTTCCTGAACGTCCTGGGCCGAGACCGGCTCGGGGGCGGAGATCTGCTTGAGAGCCCCCGACAGCGCCGCCCATCGCGTCTGCAACTCGAAGTTCGTCTTGGTCAGCGCCACGCGTCCCGATGGGAACCGAGCCTGGTCCACGCCTACGGGCATGAGTTCGTTGACGGCCGCGGCGTGTCCAAAGCTGCCTAGCAGCGTCACCGCCGCCGCCCGCGCCTGGGGAGACTTGTCCGCCAGTTCCTTCAGCCGCCCCAGCAGCGCCGGCAACTGATCGTACCGCTGCTGCGCGATGGCGAACGAGACAGCCTCATTGCACACCGCCGTCGCGGTTGCCGGCTCGGCAGGCAGATTCCCCGCCAGCACCTGCTGCATCGCCTGCTCCTGCGCGCGAGTTGGCACGGCGAAGGCTGCGAGGGTCGCCGCAGTGAGCACGAGTTTCAGGCCAAAGGTTTTCGTGGCGAATCTCCCGCGTGTTAAACCCCGACCATCGGTGCGCGGGCCTATGGAGTGCGGCAGCCTTAGCTGCCGCTTTCAACGCGTCCCACAGGAGGCCAACAACTGCCAAAGCGGCAGCTAAGGCTGCCGCACTCCATATTGCACGCCGCTGCCGCGCGTGTTACTTTCGCCTCCATCGTAAGGAGATTCCCATGCACTCACGCGTTCGCGAGTTGCTTGAAAACCGCGGCGGGAACTATCTGCTTCCGTTCTTCTGGCAGCACGGCGAGGACGAACCGGTCCTGCGCGAGGAGATGGCCCGCATCGCACAGTGCGGCGTCGGGGCGGTCTGCGTCGAGTCGCGGCCGCACCCGGACTTCTGCGGTCCGCTGTGGTGGCGCGACATGGACATCATCATGGACGAGGCCCGCCGCCGTGACATGAAGGTCTGGGTGCTCGACGACGCGCACTTCCCGACCGGTTTTGCCAACGGCTGGATCCGCGACAAGTTTCCCCAGCTCAAGAAGATCTATCTCGCCGAGCGGCACATGGACGTCGCCGGCCCGCTCGCCGGGGCGAGCATCATGGTCAACATGTGGGTGGGCGAGCCGGACACGCTGGTGGCCGTCGTCGCTGCGCCGGTTTCGCCCACGGGCAGCAGCACCGGCGCCGAGCCGGTGGACCTGACCAACCGCATCCGCGACAACCGCCTGTACTGGGACGTGCCTGCCGGTCAGTGGCGGGTGTACTTCGTCTTCGAGACCCAAAGCGGCGGCGGCAACCAGGACTACATCAACCCGATCGAGCCGGCTTCGTGCCGCGTGCTGATCGACGCGGTGTACGAACCGCATCGCGAGCATTACGCCGCGGACTTCGGCAAGACGCTGGTGGGCTTCTTCAGCGACGAGCCCAACATCGGCAACGGCGGCGGGCTGTACGATGTTTCCATCGGCCGCAAGCCCATGGTGCTCCCGTGGCGGGCGGGGCTGCTGGCCGAGCTGCAGCGCGAGTTCGGCGCCCCTGTCGCGGCGCTGCTGCCGGGGCTGTGGCACGACATCGGCCCGGCGAGTTGGCCGCTGCGATACGCGTACATGAACCTGGTCAGCCGCCTGTACAGCGAGTGCTTCGCCGGGCAGCTTGGGCAGTGGTGTACGTCGCACGGCCTGGAGTACATCGGGCACATCATCGAAGACGGCGACGCGCACACGCGCATGGGCGCCAGCGCGCCGCATTTCTTCCGCGCGATGGACGGCCAGACCATGAGCGGCATCGACGTGGTGCTCTGCCAGATCCGCCCCGGCCTCGACCGGCGCAACGCCACGTGGATCATCGACGACCACGCCGACGGCGAGTTCTATCACTACGAGCTGGCCAAGCTCGGGGCCTCGCATGCCCACATCGACCCGAAAAAGCGAGGCCGCGCCATGTGCGAAATCTTCGGCGCCTACGGCTGGGCCGAGGGCCTGCGGCTGATGAAGTGGCTCACCGACCACATGCTCGTGCGCGGGATCAACTGGTACGTCCCGCACGCGTTCTCGCCCAAGGAGTTCCCCGACGGCGACTGCCCGCCGCATTTCTACGCTCGCGGAAAGAACCCGCAGTTCCGCTACTTTGGCGAGTTGATGCGCTACACCAATCGCATCTGCCACCTGATCAACGACGGCCGCCACGTCGCCGACGCGGCGGTGCTCTACCACGCCCAGGCCGAATGGTCGGGCGAGTACATGTCAATCAAAGAGCCGCTGCGCGTACTGGCGCAGGCGCAGCTTGACGCGGACATCGTGCCGGCCGACCTGCTGGATGCGACGACGGCCGTGCGCGGCGGCAAGCTCGTCATCGCCGGTGAGGATTACGGTTGCCTGATCCTGCCGTGCGCCCAGCGCTGGCCCCGCGCGACGCTCGAAGCGATCGTGCGCATGATCGGCGAGGGGCTCAAAGTTGTTGTGGCACAGCCTTTCCAGGCTGTGGAGGCACAGGCTGGAAAGCCTGTGCCACAGCAGTGGCCCGTCGGCATCAGCGAGGGCGGCGACGCCAGTGCGCTGCTAGACTCGCTGCGGTGTGCGCGGGTCTGCGCGCTGGACGATCTGCCCGCGGTGCTCGGCGCGTGGGGCGTCACCGGCGTGCGCACGGGCAATCGCCAACCGTACCTGCGCAGCTACCAGTACCGCCACGACGGGTTGACGATGTGGATGTTCTTCAACGAAGACCCCGCCGCGACTATCGACACCAGCGTCTGGCTCGATGGCGCCAAGAACGTGGTGGCATACGATGCCTTCGCCAACGTGCTGTTGGCCGTCGAGGGCGCCGAGCCCGAAGACGGCGGCATGCGCGTTCCGCTGACGCTCTCGGCCGAGGAATCAATCGTGCTGCTCTCGGGCGAAGGGTGCCATGGCGGCCGTCTTCCAGCCGCCATGTCCCTGACTTCTGCGAAGGGCAAAGTCGTTCCCGTCGCCATCGAGCAATGGGCCGTCTCGACAGCCGACTCCCAGGCGTACCCGACGTGTACGCCCTGGCGGTCGCTCGATGCTCTGGTCAACCTGTGCGAGCCTGACCTGCTGCCCGGCTTCTCGGGCACCATTGCATATGAAGGTGGATTTGATGCCCAGGGCGCCGAAGGCGGCCACGTATTTCTGGACCTGGGGGAAGTGGGGGAGACCGCCGAAGTCTGGCTCAACGATGAGCCGCTGGGTCTGCGGATCGCCCGCCCCTATGCCTTCGACGCCACCGGCGCCTTGCGCGAGGGGCGAAACCGCCTGCGGATCGAGGTGACCAATACGCTGGTGTACGCCCTGCGCGACTGGTGGTCGAAGTTCATGGCCCAGGGCCCATCAGGTCTGATCGGTCCGGTGGTGTTGCGGTACGCGTAGGAAGAAACGGTTCGTCCACGGATCTATAAAAAGAGGCTCACGCCGCGCATTGGGTTGCGGCGTGAGCCTCGCTTCGGGCTATTGATTCCTGCCTCAGCCTTCGGCGGGCGGGGGCGTCGTCTCGGGGGTTTCTTCGTCTCGGATCGGGACGACCCAGACGTGGATGGTGGCGCTGACGTCGTGGGGGAACTTGATCGTCACGTCGTACTTGTCGAGCTGGCGGATCGGCTCAGCCATGACGATGTTCTCGGCGTCGACGAAGGCCTTTTCGGCGGCCAGCGCTTCGGCGATCTGCGCAGGTCCGATGGACCCGTACAGGTGCCCTTCCTCGTTGGCTCGGGCGGAGATGGTGATCTCTTTGCCCTGCACGAGCTTGGCCTTGGCCTCGAATTCCTGGCGCTGTTTGGCGAGTTCTTCGAGGTAGCGTTGCTTGTCGGCCTCGACGGCCTTGAGGTTGGCCGCGGTGGGCTCGACGGCCAGGCCGCGGGGCACGAGGAAGTTTCGGGCGTAGCCGGTCTTGACGTCGACGACCTCGCCGATAGTGCCCAGGTTCGATACGTTCTTTTTCAGCAGCAGTTTCATCTTAGAGTCCTCTGCACGACAGTCGAAGTTTCGTGTTTTTCAGAACAACATTTACAACCGACGACGAGGACGGGGACGACGACGAGGATGAAACAACATCCTGCCATTGCACCTCATCCATTCATCCAACAACATTTCGGCGCCGAACAACCCGTGGGGCAAGCCCCGCCGCTAACGTCTGCCACCTGCGCCTTTCTGCAATTCTGGTCCCGTCCATTCGCGTCGTTCGTGACATTCGTGGACGTAATGCTTTATCCCGCGTACGGCAGCAGGCCCAGGAACCGAGCGCGCTTGATGGCGTGCTTGGTCGAGCGCTGGTGGTGGGCGCAGTTGCCGCTGCGCTTGCGCGAGAAGATCTTGCCCTGCTGCGTCAGCAGCTTGGCCAGGGCGCCGATGTCCTTGTAGTCCACCTGGGGGATCTTTTCCCGGCAGTAACGGCACTTGGCCTGCTCGCGGAAGCGGGGCTTGCGTGGGCCGGTGGTCCGTCGAGGTCGTCGTGATTGCATTGCCATTTCTTGTCCTCAAAAAGCTCGATGTCCGAAGCAGAACGCTATAGGTCCTATAGGTCCCATAGGACCTATGTTTTCACTTAAAACGGAATATCTTCGCCACCGCCGCTGGGGGCGGGGGCTTCGCTGTCGTAGTCAGGCATCGGCGGTTCGTCCGATCCGCCGCCGGCGCCGGCCGCGGATGGGGCGCCTTCGCCGCGCTGTCCGCCGCCGAGGAACTGGAACCGTTCGACCACCACGCGGTGCTTGCTGCGCTTGGTGCCGTCTTTGCCCTCCCACGAGGAATAGTGCAGCCGCCCTTCGATCAGGATCGGCTGGCCCTTGCGCATGTACTTATTGAGCGTTTCGGCGGAACGCCCGAAGCAACTGCAGTCGATGAAGCAGGTCTCTTCCTTCTGCTGCCCGTCGGGCGTGCGCCACTTGCGGTTGACGGCCAGACCGATCTCGCACACCGGAGTCTGGGCCGGCGTAAAGCTCATCTGCGGGTCACGCGTGAGGTTGCCGACCAGGATCACCTTGTTGTAGCTGGCCATATCAGGTCTCCGATTTCGGATTTCTAATTTCGGATTGCGGATTATTGCCCGCGATCCTGCTCATCCGTTGGACGTATATCCAGTCCGAACAACCCGCGGGGCAAACCCCGCCGCTAACGTTCGTTGCCCGAGTCTTTCGCGTCCATTCGCGTCATTCGTGACGTTCGTGGACGTAATGTATTTTCCTAGTCCCTGTAATCGCGATCGCGGTCACGATCGCGGTCGAAGTCCATGTCGTCCTCGCGCGGGCCTTCACCTTCGGCGCGTGGGGCGTCGGGCTTGTGGCCGCCTGTGGCGGGGGTCTCGGCGTTGATCTGTTCCTCGGTGAGGTCGTCGCCGGTCAGGATCAACGCGCGGAGGATCTCCTCGTTGAGCTGACAGTCGTGCTCGATCTCGGTGACCTTGGCCGGGTCGACCTTGAAATAGGTCAGGATATACAGGCCGCGCTTGCGCCCTTTGATCTCGAAGGCCAGGCGGCGGTCGTCCCAGGGCTTCATCGAGAGCACTTCGGCCTCGCTGCGGGCCAGGATGGTGTTGATCGGGGCCGAGGCGGTCTGAAAATCTTTGCCGGAGTCGACCAGGAACATTGCTTCGTACGTTTTGGTCTTGCTCATTCTTCTGCTTTTCCGTTGTACTTGTCCATCACGAAGGCAATCCCGTTGAAGACCCAATCCTCAACGGCATCGGCAGCCGTCTTGACGGCGATCTCGATGATCGCCGCCTGGTCCTGCGGAACCGCTTGCAGGACGTAGTCGGCACTGTCCATATTCGCCGGCGACGGGCCGATCCCGATCCGCAGGCGAGGCAGGGCGTTAGTGCCCATCTTTTGCATCACGTCGGCCAGGCCGTTATGCCCGCCGGCCGACCCCTCCGCCCGCGCCCGAAGGCGTCCCGGCGGCAGGGCCAAGTCGTCCATCACCACCAGCACGTGATGCGGCGCCAGGTGGTAAAAACCCGCCGCCATCGCCACGGCCGACCCCGAGCGGTTCATGTACTCCTGCGGCTCAAGCAGCGTCACGCGCCGCAGGGCATCGCTCCGCGTGGTTCGCACGTCCCAGGCGCGGGCGCCGAAGGCGTCACGGCCGGAGCCTGCATCGAACCGCCGCACCAGTTCGTCGACAACCCGGAACCCCAGGTTGTGCCGCGTGTGGCGATATCGCGTGCCGGGGTTTCCCAGGCCCACGACCAGGCGGCGGTCGACGACATCATTTCCAATTTCCAATTTTCAATTTCCAATTTTCAATTGGAAAAACCGCTCAATCGCAGCTTCCAATATTCCATCATTCCAACATTCCGCATTTACGCCGCTATGCGGCAATGGGCAATTGGAAATCGGAAATTGGAAATTGCCTCACTCTTTCTTCTTGCCCTCTTCCTCTTCGCCTTCCTCTTCCTTCTTGGCGCCGATGACTTCGGGTTCCGCGGCGGCGCCTTCTTCGGCGGGGGCGGTTTCTTCCTCGGTGATGATCACGACCGTGCAGACGATGGTCTCCGGATCGCTCTTGAGGATCGAGCCTTCAGGCAGCTTGAGGTCGGCCATCGTGATGACGTCGTCGACCTTCAGGGCGTTGACCTGCACCGAGAGGCTCTCGGGGATGGCCACGACGGGGCATTCGAGGTCGACTTCGGCGCTGACCTGCTGCAGCGAGCCGCCTTCGATCAGCCCGACGGGCGTGCCCTTGAGGATGATCGGGACCGTCACCTCGACGCGCTCGTCGAGGTTGACGCGCGTCAGGTCGACATGGATGACGTCCACGCCGTAGGTGTCCCACTGCACTTCCTTGATCAGGACGTTCTGAATAGTCCCGGCGACGTCCAGCTCGAGCAGGCGCTCGCCGTGCTTGACGGCCAGTTCCACCTCATGCACCGGAAGGGCGACGGTCTCGTTGGCCAGACCGTGTCCGTAGATCACGGCCGGGATCAGGGACTGTTTTCGCAGGGATCGCGAACCGTGCGTTCCGGTCCGGGTGCGGGGGTTTGCTTTGAGTTTGGCTGCCATGTTCGCTTCTCCTGTTACGGTGGCACAGCCTTTCCAGGCTGTGAAAGTCACAGGCTGGAAAGCCTGTGCCACCAAAAATCGCTAGTCCGAATGCTCGTTGTGCGTCAGGAACAGACTGCTGACGGATTGATCGTTGTGAATGCGGTAGATCGCCTCGCCCATCAACTCGGCCACGCTCAGGACCGTCAGCTTGCCGATGGCGGCTCGCTTGTCGGGGCCGATGGGGATCGTGTCGGTGACGACGATCTCGTCGAAGGGGGCGTCTTTGAGGCGTTTGGCGGCAGGACCGCACAGCACGCCGTGCGTGGCGCCGACGTAGATTTTCCTGGCCCCGCTGTCGCGGCAGAGCTGGGCGGCGCTGCAGATGGTCCCGGCGGTGGAGATCATGTCGTCCATCATCAGGACGTTGCGGTCTTTGACGTCGCCGATGATGCGGCTGACGACGACCTCGCTGCCGCTGGTGCGGCGCTTGTCGATGATGGCCAGGTCGCCGCCGAGGCGGTTGGCGTACACGCGGGCGCGCTTGGCGTTGCCCGGGTCGGGGCTGACCAGCACCAGGTCCTCAAGCTTGCGGCTGGCCCAGTAGCGGCTCAGCACCGGCTCGGCGGCCAGGTTGTCGACCGGGATGTCGAAAAAGCCCTGGATCTGCCCGGCGTGCAGGTCCATCGTCAGCACGCGGTCGGCCCCGGCCGTGGCGATCAGATTCGCCACCAGCTTGGCGGTGATGGGCGTGCGCCCTTCGTCTTTGCGGTCCTGGCGGGCGTAGCCGTAATAGGGCATGACGGCAGTGATGCGTTCAGCCGAGGCGCGCCGGGCCGAGTCGATGAAGATCAGCAACTCCATCAGCGTCTCATTGACCGGCGAACAGGTCGGCTGGATGATGAAGATGTCGCGCCCTCGCACGTCCTCTTCCAGCTTGATCATCAGTTCGCCGTCGGGAAAGACGGAGGAGTTGACCTTTCCCAACGGGATGTTGAGATAGTCGCTGATGGCGCGGGCGAGGTCGGGGTTGCCTCGTCCGCTGAAAAGCATGAGATTAGCTGGTGCAGTCATTGATGTCTCTAATGAAACTACCCGGCCAGGACTCGAACCTGGAAAAACAGGACCAAAACCTGTTGTGTTGCCAATTACACCACCGGGTAAAAGGTTCCAGTCGCTCGTCCGGCCCAGGCGCTGCCTGGCAAAAAACCCAATCGCGGCGGGGGGTCGTCCCGAGGCCTGCGCGGACGGCCGCGAGGGGCCCGCACACTCTCCGCAATACCGCCGCGAAGACGCCCGTGAGGACGATCAGGTAAATCGCCTTGAATCAGGTCCAGAGATTCTACGTTTGAAACAATCCCCTGTCAACGGACTTTGCCGCGAAAATGTTTCCCCGTGAGGAAGAAGAAGCCCTGCCACAGCCCGGAGACCAAATTAGCCGCTGAGGTCGCAGAGGGAAGAAGTCGTTTCATCTCTTTACATCCTCAGCGTCCTCAGCGACCTCTGCGGCCTAATCTATCGGCGGCAGTAATCGCATTCTGCAATAAATTGCGGGCCACGCCCGCGCCGGGCTTGCCACGTAGAACTTACTCCTGGGCGGCCGAGGGGACGCTTGCGACGACCTTGGCGATCAGGTCGTCGGTGTCGATGCCGTCGGCCTGGCCTTCGAACGACAGGATGATCCGGTGTCGCAGCGCCGCGACGGCGACGGATTTAATATCGTCCAGGGCGACGTTGGCCCGCCCGTCGCGCAGCGCCAGCACCTTCGAGGCCATCACGATGCTCTGGGCGCCGCGCGGGCTGGCGCCATAGCGGATGTATTTCTTCGTGTCCGGCGAGGCCGCGTCGTTTCGCGGATCCGTCGCCAGCACCAGGCGGGCGACATAGCCATTCACGTGCGTCGCCACCGGCACCTGGCGCACCAACTGCTGCATCGCGATGATGCCGGCGGCGTCGGCGGCGCGCGGGGCCGGCGCCGTCTCTTCGCCGGTCGTGCGGGCGATGATCGCCGCCAGCTCCTTGGCGCTGGGCGACTCGACGCGGATCTTGAGCATGAAGCGATCGAGCTGCGCCTCGGGCAGCGGATACGTGCCTTCCATCTCGAGGGGGTTCTGCGTGGCCATCACCAGGAATGGCCGCGGCAGGGCGTGCGTCGTGCGCGAGATCGAGACGGTCTTTTCCTGCATCGCCTCGAGCACGGCAGACTGCGTCTTGGGCGTGGCGCGGTTGATCTCGTCGGCCAGCACGAGGTTGGCGAAGATCGGTCCGGGGTGGAACTGGAAGGCCTTGCCGCCGCCTGGGGCCTCGACCACCACATTGGTGCCGGTGATGTCGGCGGGCATCAGGTCGGGCGTGAACTGGATGCGGCTGAAGCTCATCTCCAGCGCCTGCCCCAGCGTGCGCACCAGCAGCGTCTTACCCAGGCCCGGCACGCCCTCCAGCAGCGCGTGCCCGCCGCAGAGCAGGCACGTCAGCACGTCATGCACGACCTGCTGGTGGCCGACGATCACCGTGGCGATCGACTCGGCGATGCGGTTGTAGTCGGCCCCGAAGGCCTCGACCTGCGCGGCAAAGTCGCCGGAATTGCTTTCCTGAGCCATGGGCTCCATTCTACGCCCATCGATCAAGTTCGGTCAAGGAACCGCCGGGCGTTGGCGGTGGTCTGACGCGCGATGGCGTCGTAGCTCACGCCGCGCACCGCCGCCAGGCACCGTGCCACGTGAGCGACGTTGGCCGGTTCGTTAGTCTTCATCTTGCGCACCGGCTCGGGGGAAAGGTACGGGGCGTCGGTCTCGATCAGCAGGCGGTCGTCCGGCACGATGGCGGCTGTCTGGCGCAGGGCCTGGGACTTGGCGAACGTGACGATGCCCGAGAAGCTGATCATCGCCCCCAGGTCCAGCGCCCGGCGGGCGGCGGCGGGATCTTCGGTGAATGAATGAAAGACGATGTGGCCGCCCTCGAGCCCGGACTCGCCCACGATGGCCAGGGTGTCGTCGAACGCTTCTCGCGTGTGAATGATTGCGCCGGCGCCGAGTTGCCGCGCCGCGTCAAGCTGCTCGGCGAAGACTCGACGCTGGATCTCGCGCGGCGAGAAGTCGTAATGGTAGTCCAGCCCGATCTCGCCCACGGCGGCGAACCTCGGCTCGGCCGCCATCGCCCGCAGGGTGTCAAGATATCCCGGCGCGGCGGACTTGGCCGCGTGCGGGTGAATGCCGGCTATGAAAGACAGGTCGCGATGGCTACGGGCGAGGTCTCGTGCGGCGGCGGCCTCGGCCAGGTCGCCGGCGGCGACGATCACGGCGACCACGCCGGCTGAGCGTGCGGCGGCCAGCACGTCGTCGATGCGCTCAGCCAATCGCTCGTGGCAGAGGTGGCAGTGGGTGTCGATGAGTGGGGGCAGGTCGCTCATGTCCGTCAGAACGCTCCGGTCATGTGGTTGATCCGCGGCGGGTCCTGGTCGAGCAGCACCGTGACGATGTCGTAGCGGATGTCCAGGTCCTGCGCAGCGTGGCGGGCGAGATAATGGGCGGCGGCGCTGCGGATGCGTTTCTTCTTGCGCCAGTGAACGGCCGCTTCGGGCTGGGAGTGCTCGGCGCTGGTGCGGGTTTTGACTTCGACGAAGGCCAGCACGTCGGCGGCGTTGTCTCGGCTGTCCAGGGCGATCAGGTCGATTTCGCCGGAGGCGCAGCGATAATTTTCGGCGAGGATTTTGAGGCCTTGCTTTTTGAGAAAGGAACGGGCGAGAGCTTCGCCGCGTGAACCCACGTCGGCGTCATCGCGGCGCTTGCCCGTCCGGAAAGGCCACACGGCCTACTCCTGGGCGGGGCTTTCCGAGGCAGGTTCGTCGGCGGTCTGCTTGTCGCCGGCGGTTGCCTGTCGGGTGATCTGGCGAAGGCGGGTGGCCTTTCCGGTGCGATCGCGGAGGTAGTAGAGCTTGGCCCGGCGGGTGCGTCCGCCGCGGACGACCTCGACGGAGCTGACCTTGGGGCTGTGCATCGGGAAGGTTCGCTCGACGCCCTGGTTGTTGACGATGCGGCGGACGGTGAACATCTCGCCCATGCCCGAGCCCTTGCGGGCGATCACCACGCCCGTGAAGACCTGGACGCGTTCCTTGTCGCCCTCGACGATGCGCACGGAGACGTTGACCGTGTCGCCGATCTTGAACTGCGGCAACGTCGGCTTGATGTTGTGGGCTACGGCTTTGGCGATCAGTTCCTGGCTCACGGTCGTTCTCCCGCCGGCCGACGGGGCGGCTGGCATCATTAAAGTCTATTCGTCCTCTTCCAGTCGGGCGGCGTACTTTGCCCACAGGTCCGGCCGGCGAATCTGCGTCCGCAGGCGGGCCTGTTCCAGCCGCCACTGGGCTATCTTCTTATGGTCGCCGCCGACGAGCACTTCCGGAACCGTCAGGCCCCGAAAATCGCGCGGCCGCGTGTACTGCGGATACTCAAGCAATCCTTCCGAAAACGATTCCTCGTCCAGCGACGTTTCGCCGCCCAGCGCGCCGGGCAGCAACCGCACGATGGCGTCGGTCAAGGCCATCGCCGCGATCTCGCCGCCTGAGAGCACGAAGTCTCCCAGGCTGATCTCGACATCGGCCAGGTTCGTCCGGATCCGCTCGTCGAATCCTTCGTAATGCCCGGCCAGCAATATCAGCCTTGGCTCGGCGGCCAGTTCCTGCACGACCGCCTGCGTCAGCGGGCGGCCTTGCGGCGTCAGCAGCACGACCTTGCCCGGCGGCTCGGCCTGGGGGCGGACGTGCTCGACAGCCGCAAACACCGGCTGGCACATCATCACCATTCCCGCACCGCCGCCGAAGGGCGCGTCGTCGACGCTGCCGTATGCATCTACCGCGAAATCGCGGATGTTGGTTAAGTGGAGTTCGACCAGCCCGCGCTGGACGGCCCGGCCGACGATGCTCGTCTTGCGGAAGTCACCGAACATCTCGACGAACAGCGTGAGGATGTCGATGCGCAAGGCCATCGCAGACCCGTTTCGCCAGCGTGGCGGCGTTACTTCGAGACGGCGATGCCGCTCTTTTTGAGCAGGTCCCGCACCGTCTCGGAGGGCTGGGCGCCGACCGCCAGCCAGTGCTCGATCCGCTCGCGCTTGAGCGAGATCTGGGCCTGGGGGTCCGTTGCCCGGGGATCGTACCAGCCGAGTTCTTCGATCACGCGACCATCGCGCGGGGTGCGCGAATCGATCGCATTGAGCCGAAAGAAGCTGCGATTCCGCCTGCCAAACCGTTTCATTCTTAACCTGACAGCCACGACGTTCTCCGCATCGGCCCGCCCCGCAAAGGGCCCGGCCTGGGACTGACAATTCTCGCAAAGCGTGCGAACCACGCATTCTAGCAATCGCCGCCAACCTTGCAAGAGGATTTCTGGAAAAGACGGGGACGGGGATGGGGAGTGCGGGATTACCGGATTGGGAAAAGGATCAAGAGGATGAGATGATTGAAGAATGAAATTGTCGGGTGGCATGGCGACACGCGTTTTTGTTTCTCGCGGGTCGCCATGGGATTGAGAAAGCACTAAACGCATTGCCTGCCGCTCGGTACAATGAGCATCGCCTCGACGGTGGTCTTCCAAGGAGAACGCGATGAATACTCCAGAGCATCGTCCGCTGGACACTGGGGCCGGCGGGGGACGTGGCAAACGCCAATACGTGGGAATTGTTGCAATTCTGCTGGCCGCGATGTTCAGCGACTGTTCCTCCAGGACGGTCCCGACGAGTCAACCCGCCTCGACGGCTGCAACTGAAAGCCGGCCTGACTCGAGTCCGGCAACGTCCCGTGCGGCTACACGAAGCCAGCCGGCGAGCAAGCCCACCGTTGCGGATCTGGCTGCCGGACTCAAATCGCCTGATGCCAAATCGCGAGTGCAGGCCATCATGGATTTCGTGATGGAATGGGCGGGGGAATTACCAGATGATTCCATTCCTCTTTTTGTTAATGTCAGCCGGGACTCTATCGGTACCGTGCGGAGGGCGGCCTGTTGGTGCTTGGGCTACGCTTCAGGATGGCGAGCAAAGGAACAGGCCCAGGCGGCCTTGCTGGCCAGGCTGGAGGATCGGGATGCTGCCGTTCGCCGCGCGGCGCTTTTTTCGCTGGCGACATTAGGTCTTCCCGCTGACGCAATCGATCGCACTTTGCCGCTTCTGAAAGACACCGACAATAATGTGCGAGCAGCAGCGGTGCTGGCGCTGGGATCCACCGCGACGGAAGGCCGAGGCGACCGCAGAGTGGTGAGCCTGCTTGTCAAGGCCCTGGATGACCCCTCGCACGACGTGCGAGGGGCTACAGTGAACGCCTTTTGGCGAATGGGACCCAACGGGCAATTGGCCGACGAGGCGCTGGTCCGAAAGCTCTCGGACTCCCAGCCGCTGGTGCGGACCGTAGCGGCAGCCGCTTTGACGAAAGTCTGGCCTCAGCGTGCCTGCAAGGGCGACGTGATAGGCATCCTCGTGCAGGCCCTGAAGGGGCAGGACCCGACTATGGCCAACTGGGCGGCCAATGCGCTGCATCAGCTCGGTCCGGCGGCCGCTCCGGCTTCGGAGGCGCTTCTGGCGAGACTGGCGGATCCCAACAATGACACTGCCAACGAAGTTCTGCAGACCCTGCAAGAGATCGGCCCGGTCCTTGCCCCGCAGGTGGGGCAAGTATTGAAGGAGACCAGCGCCCGTCGCCGCGCGGCGGCCGCATTCCTTGTGGCGCAATGGAGCCTCCTGGCCAAAGGCCTGCCACAGCAACTGACCGACCAGGCGTTGGGCGACACGGATGCTGCCGTGCGTCTCTCTGCCGTCCGGCAACTGACGACGACGCCGGAGCGGACGCAGGACAAACTCGTTGATCGCCCCGCGATCGTGCGCCAACTGTGCCAGCGCGTGCAGAATGACCCGGATGCCCGCGTGCGGGCAGAGGCCCTGCGACGGATGCCGACAACGTTTCCGCCGGAGGAGGGGATCTGGCAGGCGATGAAAGTCGCCGCCGCGGACAAGGACAAGTCCGTGCGCGAGCACGCCGCTGCGGCGCTGAAGTCGATGGAAGAAGATCGTACGGCCGCCGCCCTGGGCGAGCAGCTCAAGAGGCCCCAGGCGAAGGATCGCGCCCGCGCGGCGGGGCGCGTCATCGCGGCCGGTCTGGCCGGGCGTCTCCATCGCGAACTTGCCCCTGTGCTCCTGGAGCTTCGGGACAGCGCCGATCTGCGATCCGAATCGGGTGTGGATTGGCCCGAGGCCGCCTGCAGCGCGATGGCCGAAATCCTGAGGCAAGATGCGCCGGCGAGGCTGGTGGATCAGGTCAAGTCACACCGGCAGTTCGGCGAGGGTGTATCGGCCGCGCTTTATCGCGAAGCCCTTGCCGCGACCGGGCACCCGCGCCTGCGGGGTGCGCAGGCCCTGCTGGCCCTGGGTGACCCGCGCGCTGCCGAAATCGCCATAGCGGCGCTGAAGGACAACGAGGAAGAAGTCCGCAAGAAAGCTGTCCGGGTTGTGGCTCTTGCCGGGTCCGGTGAAAGGATAACCAAAGCTCTGGCGGCAGCCTCCGGCGATCAAGGCGTATATGTAAGATCAGACGCGCTGGAGGCCTTGGCCAAGATGGGACGCCCCGCCGGCAAGAGCCTGCCCAGCTTGTTCAGGCAGTCCGCAAAGATCAGAGCGAAAAGCGACTGGCCCTCCAGCGATGATACGATCAAGACAGTCAAGTCCGTCGCCTGTGCGGCCGTCGGGGACTTGGTCGAGGCGATGAAGGATCCCGACCCGGTCGTTCGCCGCGAGGCCGCCTGGACCGCCGGGCAGATCAAAGCCAGTTGCGCCGCCGTGGGCCAGGCGCTGATGGCGGCGTTGAAGGACGAAGACAAGTCGGTTCGGTTGGCGGCGGCACAGTCGCTGGGGGAGCTGAGCTACCTCAGCCGCGACTACAAGAAACACGTGATGAACACGCTGCTGGCGCAGTTCGAAAGCCAGGGGCAGTGGCAGTATCTCTCCGCGGCGGCGTCGTTGCTGGACCACGATACTTTCTCGCCCTCGGCACGGGCAGCCATCTTCAAGGCCACTGATAGTCCCGATGCGGAGGTTCGGGCCGCGGGGGCCCGTGGTCTGGGATGTCTGATCGGCTTGTCGACGCCTCGCCAGGACAGCCCCGCCAGTGCCCCGTCCGGCGCGGCCGACGACCGCGCTATCGTGGCTGCTCTAGTCAGACTCAGCGGCGACCGGGACGACAAGGTGCGGTTGGCCGCAGTCAGCATATTAATCTGGCGGGTGGAGCTCTTTTCGCGCGACGCCCAGGTGCTGGACGCTCTGCGAAAGCGAGCGGCGGACCCCGTCGCGGCCATTCGCTGTTCGGCGATATCTGGATTGGGCCACGATAACGTGAGTGAGCGGGAAAGGGCCGAGCTTTTGGAGCAGGCCCTGAAGGATGTAGATGAGGACGTGCGGCGAACCGCTATCGAGAGCTTGTTCCAGGCAGCCGTGGCGCAGGGGCGGGCAGACCTTATCGAACGCGTGCTGAATCTGCGGGATGAGCACGAGGTCTTATATGCTTTTAGAGTATTGGGGGACATGGCACAATCTGATGGAAGGTATCTGCCCGAGCTGAAACGGCTCTGCAGGCACCCGAGGATCATGGTGCGACGCCACGCGGCTTCAAGCCTGCCCCAGGGCGAGGGGACGCCGGCGATGCTGATCGATCTGCTGGATGATGAATCCAGCGTCGTGGCTTCGGCGGCGCTGGCGCACCTTGATGATCAAAAGGAATTGTGGAGGTCCGATCCCGCCATCATCGACAAGGCCTTGCCCGCCTTGTGCCGATGCCTGAAGGACCCCGACATCAGCTTTCGGGGAGGTGCGGCAAACATGCTGCAGTACATCGGCCCTCAAGGAGCAGTGGCTGCGCCCTTGCTGGCACGGGGGATTTATGTTGTCGAGCCATATTATGGTCATGACAGCTTCTATTTCCCATGGCAGGCGGCAGTGCCGGAGTTGCTCGAGGCCCTCAAGCACCTCGACTGGCGCGTGCGACTCCAGGCAATGCAGGCCCTGAAAGAGATCGACCCACTCCCGCAGGATGCAATCGTCGCCATTATGGAACGACTCAATGGCGACGACGACCCGGCCGTTAGGAAATCTGCCGAACAGGTTTTCGAGAAGGTCCGGATCGCCACGCCCGAGCAAGTTGGAGCGGCTGCGACGGTTCTTAAGAGCGACCAGCCAAAACTGCGCCGGACGGCGGCGCAGGCATTGTCGGCCTTTGTCCAGACCCCTGATTTGTTCGACGACCATAGCGTCCGCTCCAGGCGTGGCCGCCGTTTGGCCATCGAAGCGCTTGTCGGACTCGTCGATGACCCTGATGAGGAAGTGGCACTGGCGGCCGTCAACGGTCTGGCCAAGACCGAGAACCAAAGAGCAAAGGAGGCTTTGGTTCGCGCGAGCAAAAGCTCCCATGCGGCGATACGTCTGGCGGCTGGTCCTCCCGCCAGCATCACCGACCCGGATCCTCGGGTGCGGGCGGCAGCGGCAGACCTGATGCGGGAAGATTCGGATGTGCCCGCGTTGGTCAAGGCCCTGGAGGACAAAGACGAGGACGTGCGTCTGGCGGCGGCTTTGGCTATCTGGAATGTCAGGACTGATTCCGCCGCGATGGAGGCCGCCCTTCCGGTATTGGTCGCGGTCCTGAAGGAGAGGCTTGGCTGCGAGCCTTCGGGCAGCCCGGACGCTGACATGGGCAGGCCATTGCGGAAGTCAATCGATGCGGAAGCTACCAAGATCGTTAGATCCCTGGCTTGGACAGGATCATTGGCCAGACCCGCGGCGGACACCGTCATTGAACTTCTCATTCAGGGAAAACTGGATGATGAAGACGTCGCGTACTGGTTGGAGAACGTGGGGGTCGAGCCGGTAAGTCTGCCGCGGCTGATCGCCATGCTCAAAGACCCGGCGCGGACCGATGTGGCTGCCAAGATAATCCGCTCGATGGGCGCTAAGGGTGCGCCGGCGGCCCCGGTGCTTGTTGAGGCGTTCAAGGCCAACAGGGGCGCCGCTGAAGACGTGCTCTCTGCCCTGGCCGCGGTCGACCCCGGCCGGGCGATGCAGGAGGCGCCGGCCATCATCGCCCTGATGACCGCCGAGCCGTGCCATGTCGACGACTCGATGATGTTCAAGCCCTCGCCATCGGCGCCCAGCAGGATTTGCCGCATTCTGGTAGAGATCGGCGCTCCTGCCGTGCCGCTGTTGCTGGAGGCCCTCAAGCACAAGGACGCCCGTGTGCGGCGCGACGCGGCAGCGACCCTGCGGCGGATCGATCCTTTACCCGTGCAGGCGGTTGAACCGCTCCTGGCGGCGCTGAAGGACGGCACCTGGACCGTCCGCCTGCAGGCGGCAGAAAGCCTGATAGAAATCGCTCCGGATCGGCCAGAAGCCCTCGATACCCTGCTGGACCTGCTGACATGGGATGACGTGCAGGCCCGATCCGACGCCATGCGGAGCCTGTGGCAGATGGGCCCGCTGGCGGCGCCGGTGAAAGATGACCTGCTCAAACTGGCCGGAGGCCAAGACAAGAAGCTGGCGGCAATGGCGCTGCAGGCATTGGGGCGCATCGCCCCCGACAGCCCCGGTTTGCTGGCGGTGGCGGGTGATTCCCTCAGGAATGACGACACGTCCCGCACGGCACTGAGGATTCTGATCCAGTCCGGCTCTGCCGCTAAGCCGTACCGGATGCGGGTTGTAGAGTGTCAGAGTTTCCTCAACTCGACGCAACTCGACACGTTTCTGCTGGCGACGTGCCTGAGCCGCCAGGAGGTTTTGGACGATCTGCCCAGGGACCGCGGCTCAAGCGGATGGCAATACCATCGCGATAAATGGGTGCAGGCCAATTCGTCCCGTCTTGCGGAACTGGGGGGCTTGTACATCTCCTTGCTTGCCAGCGACAGCGATGATATGGCGGGATTGGCGGCCTCGCGCCTCAGTCAACTGGGTCCGGGCCCGTGCCGCCAGGCGATGAAGGCCCTGATTAAGACCCTGAAACGCCAAGGCCTCGAACGGGAAGATTGGCTATGTCCCGGTGGGGACCGCTTCTGGACGGTCGCCAATGTTCGTTCCGCGGCCGCTGAAGCGCTAGGCCAGATCGGATCTGACGCTGCTGCGGCTGTGCCGGCGCTTATGGACGCGCTGAAGGACAGATCGCAGAGCGTGCGCGCATCGGCGGCTATGGCATTGGGCAGCATCGGCCCCGCTGCCGCAGAGGCCGTGCCGCTGCTGAATGCGATGCTGTCCGAGACAGACCTTTGGAGCCTTGCCCCTGCCGCGGCAGCCTTGGGAAACATCGGTCCCAAAGCCTCGACCGCACGGGCGGACCTGGAGAAACTGCTTGCACACGATGACATGTGGGTGCAACTGGCAGCCGCGGAGGCGCTGCTGAAGATCGCCCCTGCGCACCAGGAGGCCCTGGGGCTGCTGGAATCGATCGCCCGTGACGTTGAGGATGATCGCCGGTTCCAGGCCGCCTGCGCGATCGCACAGTGCCCGGCCCAGGTCGACAAGGGCATCGCACTGCTGGAGGCCTTGGAGGGCCCGACGGAAGAGGTGGTCAAGATTCTGGCCGCTCTGGGTCCCAAGGGCAAAGCCGCCCTGTCGCGCCTGTGTGCCAGCGGTATGGACTCTCCCGACGCCATCAAGGAATTGCTGCGAGTCGACCCGTCCAACACTGCTCCGCTGCAGAAACTGGCCAGCGCGGCGATGGACCGCAGCATTCCCGTCCGCCGACGTCGCGAAAGCATCTGGACACTGGGCGAGGTGGGGCCGGTAGCCAAAACGCTGGCGGTGGCGGCCCTGGAGCAGGCGCTGGGCGATCCTGATATTCAAATACGTTCTGCCGGCGCGGACGCTCTGGCGACAGTGGATCCGGAGAATGAACTGTTGGCTAAGGTATTGGTCGCCAAGCTGACCGGGCGCGATCCAAGCCAGGCTTGGGATGGGTTATTGAAAGCGTCCAAGCTCAAGCAGTCGCGAAGGGTTGAAATCATGGTAAAGGCCCGGGCCATAGGAGTCCAAGACCAGCGAACGCGGCAGTATCTCCACAGCGAGTCGAACGAGCTTAAATATTACGACCAATTTTGGGATAGCTCCGCGACACTTCCGTGAAACGTTCAGCTAATGCCGCCGCTGCGGTCGATAAGCAATTGAGAACCCTCACGAGGATGCTCGAATGCTTTATGCCGCGTTTGTTCTCTGGTTGCTGCTGATCGTATTTCTGGGCGCCGGCGTGTACCGTCTCTGGGCGGGCATGACGCGGCCGGCTTGGGTCAACTGGGCGCTGCTTCCGGGCACGCTGGTGGCCGAGATGGCGTACATCTTCGGATGCCTGATCACCGGCGGCGAGATTCGCCACGCGCGGCTCATGCCCGCCGATTCCTCCAAGGGCGCCGCGGCCGACGGCGAGCCGGCGACCGACGCCTCGCCGCGCCTGAAGGTGCTCGGGCCGATCATCGCCTCGCTGCTGGCGCTGGCGGCGTGCGCGGCGGCGATCCTCGCCGCCAACGCGCTGCTGGGCGAGGCCGTGCTCGACCAGTTCAACCGTCACGGCGGTTCGATTCTGCCCAAAGCCCTGCCGACAGGATGGGAGGCGTTCTGGAAGCAGCTTTCCGGGCAGGTCGCCCTGCTCAAGGCCACCTGCGAGACGCTGCCGGACCTGGACTGGCTCGACTGGCGCGTGCCCCTGTTCGCGTACCTGGCGCTGTGCCTGTCGGTACGCCTGGGCCCGGTGCGGCGCGACCTGCGGGCGACGCTGGCGGGGGCGATCGTCGTGGCTGGCGTTATCGCCATCGTCGCCGCAGCCAGCAAGAAGTTCTCAGGGCTGATGGAAGACCTCTGGCCGCTGCTGGGATACATCTACGCCACGCTGCTGCTGACGCTGCTGGCGAGCCTGATCGTCAAAGGCATCATCGCTCTGGCCGGCGTGTTGCGGGGTGGCGAAAAACGCAGAGCTCGGGAAACAACCCGTCGAGCAAGCCCGACCGCTAACTAAACAAAACGACTCTATTCGTTAGGGGGCGAAGACGTGTACGCCGGCGCTGTCGCCCACGATAATCGCGCCGTCGAGGATGCGGGCGGGGTTGGGGTCGGTCCATGAACGGCCAAACTGCACGCACTGGGCGCCGGCGAGTTCCTGTCGGGCGATGTGGCGGCCGCTCGCGAGGTCGAAGACATCCATATATATTCTGAGCGGGACGGCGTCGTAGTTCCAGTACCGCTTGTAGCGGCCTTGGCGGGTGTTGCATTGCCCGCGCCACGCCGAGACGACGACTGTTGTTGTCCCGACATTCTGGAAGTCGAGGATGGCATGCACGCCGCGCGGCGGCTGGGGTGCGGCCGGCGGCGCGGGCGGATCGGGCCGGGCCTGCTTGCCCTTGCGGGGCGGGGTAGGCGGCGGCGGGGGCGGCGCGGGCAACTGGTCGTCGGGCAAGGCGTAGTGTACCTCGCGGCCGGCGGCCGTGTCGTAGTGCATCAGCAGCCCGAGTTGGCGTACATAGATTCCGCCGGGGCGGCCTTCGAGGGAAAACTGACCGGGGTACATCCAGTTGACGTCGGGGTTGACCTGGCGGGTCCACGGTTTGGCCGGGGCAGGCCTGCCCGGCAGTGCGCCCAGTCGCACTTGCGAGGGCTTGCCCGCCTCGCGGGCCACGTAGCCCAAAGCCGCATCGGCTGCGGCCATCGGCGGCATAGACGCAGCGCCGGGGCATATTCGCGTTACTTCTTTGAGACGCCCCGTGGCCGCGTCGATGCTGGCGGCCGCGGGCAGCCAGCCGGTCTCGTCGGCCATCGCGGCGGGCATGACGACCTCGATGGCGGTCTCGTTTCCTTTGTGGCGCAGGAACACCTGGGCGATGCCCTGGTCGCAGTTGAACCGCAGCGACTCGCCCAGCGAGCGGCTCCAGAGCAGCTTGCCGGCTGCCGGGTCAATCGCCGCCAGCCATGGTTCCCATCCGCCGCGAGCGGCCGCGGCCAACAGCAGGTGCTCGTCGCCGTCGACGCGCGAGGGCACAAACGGCAGGCGGACCGTCCATCGCGTATTGCCGGTGGCCGCGTCCAGGCACGCCACGCTGCGGTCTTGCACGCAGTAGATTCGCTCGCCGACGTGCTCGACCAGCGCCGGTTGCTGATCCAGCACGCGCTGCCACGCCAAGCCAACTGACGGCCGCACACGCAGCAGGCCGACGCGCCGCCCCGACCACAGGCACACTGAGTCGCCCAGGTGCGGCCGGTCGGCGGCCGTGACGATCTGGAAGTTCCTCAGTGCCAGCGACCAGACTTTCTTCATGCCCAGGCGCACGGGCGAGGCGGGCACGGCCGGGCCCGGCGGGGCTGTCCATATATCGGGGGCGTGAATCTCGACGAGCGTCCCGTCCGGCAGCATCGTCGTGTCGACGGCATTGGAGGGGCCCAACTCGCGATGCTCGACGAACGAGCCGGCCGCGAGCGAGATGCGTTCAAGCCGCCGCCCGGTCAGCACCACCGCGTCAGTCCCTGCGAGCACACCCTGGCAGGCGGTCGATTCATCAAAACGTCGGCACCATGTCTGGCGGCCGGTGGCGATATCCAGCGCCGCCAGCCAGTGGGCATTGATGCCGATGATCTTTCCGCTCCCGGCGCCGAGGATGCGATCGGACGCGGCACCAAAAGTTTCCCATACGATCTTGCCGCTGCGGCGGTCGAAGGCGATGACGCCGCTATGGTCGCGCGGGGCGGCCAGCACCTTATCGCCGGCCACCAGCGGGCTGCTGCCCTCGCGCGAGAATTGCGGCGCCGGGCGAGCCTGTGGCAGTGCGCCGTCATAGCGGCTGACCCAGTCGAGCGTCCCGTCGCGAACGTCCAGCCGCGCGGCCAGACCGCTGCTGGTCACGCAGTAGACGCTGCCCTGGTACACACTGATGGCTCGCGCGCCGCGGGCCAGGACCGTTGCGGCGGCGCCCTGCCAGCCGATGGTCCTTTTCCAGCGAATCGTGCCGTCGCCCAGGTCCAGGCACACCACGCTCATCTCGGCGTCTTCGGGATGGGCTTGCATCGCCAGAACGAATACCAGGCCGTCGGCTACGCACGGTTGGCTCAACGGGCGAAGTTGCCCCCATTCCTCGCGGCCTGTGGTGGCCCAGAGCGTGCGGCCGCTGGCAGCATCGATGCCGGTGATCATTTCCGGCACGGCGGGGTCCCAGAAGCGGCAGAGGATGTCGCGTCCGTTCACGCGCCCGCGCTGGCATGTCGTGGCGATTGGCCAGCGGTGGTACTCGGTCCAGGGCGCACCGTCGCCGCGGATGGGCGGCATGGGCATGTTGGCATCGAGGTCCATCGGGCTTCCGGCTTCGATCCCGCCGCTGCTCATCATCACCGAAGGGGCGCCTTGGGCATCGAATCGCCCCAGTCGTCCGGGGCTGGCGGCCATCAGGTCGCCCTGATACGCCCAGACTGCCGCCACCGGCCAGGGACGATGCAACGCCAGTTCGGGCAAGCTCTCGGCGCCGGGCGGCGTGAGCCACTGTTGCGTCAGAGAGAGGCGCCGCACCGCCAGGGCTGTAAGGACGACGGGCTTGCTCGGCGCGATGGATTTGAGCAGTTCGGTCTTGATCTTTGCCGCTGGGGCGATGGCGCCGCGCCAGGGCAGCGGGGCGTCGTCGGGCACGGCCGCCGCGGCAGTGGTCAGGCTTTCGGCGTCGCCACAGGCGCTCAGAGCCAGCCACAGGCCCGCGCGGGCCTCTCTGCGGAGTTGCTCATCGGCGCAGAACCGCAGCACGTCATCGTATGCCGCGGCAGCCCAGTGCGGGCGCCCCGCTCGCAGGGCGTCCTCGGCGGCCTCCAGCAGCGTCGGGTGTATCTGCGGGGCCAGGGGATACCTGCGCCAAAGGGCCACAAGTTCATCGGCTTCGAGGGGGCCGATGGTTCCGGCGGCAAGCTGCTGCTCCCGGCGCAGCGCCTGGAGCGACTCGGGGGTCGCCTGGGTCAACTCCCGCGTGACGACTGTCCAGAAGGACGCGGCCCGGGCGGGATCGATCTGTTGAACGGCGCCACTCTTGGCAGCGGCCAACAGGCACGCGTTCATGTCCGCCGGCGTGATGTTCTTGAGGTCGAGCCTGCCGTCGCTGCGGGCGAAACTCTGCCAGCGCGTCTCGAGGTCGAAACTTCGCAGCAGACCCAGCGGCTGGGGCCTGGGCAGCAGATTCTGCTTTTCCAGATTCGCCAGGGCGGCGGAGTTTGCTTTCTTATATCGCTCGGCCGCGGCCCGGTAGTGCCCCAGCGCCGCCAGGAAGTCGCCGGCCGCCTCCAGCGCGGCAGGGTTCTTTTGTGCGGCGGTCTCGATCCTGCCCAGCACGTGGGGCAGTTCGTTGTAGTCCATCGCCGCTACGGCCAGTCGCTGAAGCTCGGTACACGCGTTGGCGACGGCCGGGGCGTCGGTGGCGATCGCTCCGCCCTGGGCCTGCGCGAGGATCTCGTCCAGCGCGAACCGCCACTCCAGCACTGAGGGCGCCGTCACCGGCGAGTTGAAGGGCAACTGGATCAGGTCGCGATATGCGGCCGCGGCCAGGTCCTTGCGATCGGAGAACTCCCGCACGATCTTGAGCAGGTAGTAGTTCCGCCGCGCCTTGCAGCCAAGGTTGGCGTAGCCGTTGGCGATCTGTTGATACGCCGCGGCATGCATGTCCTTGCGGGCGGGGAACCTCGCGATCATGGCCTTGAGCAGTTCGATCGACCGCAGCGACTCGATTCGCGACGCCGCGCCCGCCGTGGCGGGGTCGGCAGCCAGTTCCTTCTGCCATTGATCGAGCGGGTTTGCTGCCAGCGTGTCTTCCCATGTGTCTTTCCAGACGACATCAACCTTGAGCCACTGATCCGGCACGCCCTCGACCGGCGGCAGCGGCGGGTCGCCGGCGCGTGCTGGCGAGGTGGCGACGAGGCAAAGCATCAGGATCCCAATGCCGGAGAGACGACGAAGTTCCCGCATCCCGCAGGGACGCCAGGATTTAGCCGGGGGCGTCAGCCCCCGGAACACGGTGGAGAAGAAGCCGAGCCTCGTAGAGGCGACAGGTTGTCGGCGGCCGCGGCGGTCCTGAAGCCTGCCGCCTCTGCCAGGCGGAATGCTTTCAACAACGTCTTCCGGAGGCTTGCGCCTCCGACTAGATTCTGGAGCCTCTGCGAGGCTCAAGCAAGCCGCGCCGACATTCTCATGCGAACAAGCGAAATTTCCGTGGGGACCGTCCATCGCCAGTAATCAAACCCCCAGGCGCGGGCGTTGGCGCGAGAGTGGACGAATTGTTTCAGAAGGCATATTTGACTCTGACGATCAGGGACACGCACAACGGAGTTGTGCGTGGCACCCACTTATATCGACACCACGCGGCCTTCGAGGCGCGACTGCTCGGCCGCGAAGACGATCTTGTGCGTCGCCAGCGTTTCGCTGGTCGAGGATCGCACCAGCGATGCGTCGCCCGCCGCCACCGCCGCCGCCAGCGTCGCGATCACCTGCGCGTCGCCGCCGCTGTGGTCCTCGGCGCCGTCCTGGGAGACGACCATCTCCTCCTGGCGGTCGGCGGCGAAGTTGTACAGTTCGATGCGCCCCGTCTCGAGCTGGGCGCGGATCGTCCCTGCCGTGCCCGACAGGAACAGCCGCCGCTCCATCTTCGCGTAGGCGGTCATCGTGAAGGTGCCGGTCAGGCCGCCGTCGAATTCCATCGCGACGACCTGATGGTCGACCATCTCGTTATCGCAGCGCCACACGCAGCGGCCGTACGGGCTGGTCTTGAGCAGGTCCATCCGGGCAGCGCCGTCGGCGGGCATTTTGGCCTGCTCCCAGCGGTAGGGCAGGGGGTTGGGGCCGTAGATGCGGATCGCCGAGTACAGGCACGTCTTCTCGTGCGGGCAGTTCTGCACGCAGTACGCCGGGGCGCCCGGCGGGCAGTTGGCCGGCGTGAACAGCGACAACTCGCCGAACGAGCTGACGCGCCGGCACGGGCGGGCGGCCATCCACGCGAGCTGGTCGATGTCGTGGCAGTTCTTGGCCATCAGCATGAACGTCCCGCAGCGGCGGCTGTTCCAGTTGCCCCGAACGTAGCTGTGGGCGAAGTGCTCGGGCCCGACGCCTTCGGTCTGGTCGAAGCTGATCAGCCGCCCGATCGCCCCCTCGTCCAGCATCGCCTTGACCTTCTTCCACACCGGGATGTACCGCAGCGAGTGGCACACCGCCACGATGCAGCCGTACACGCGGGCGAGGCGGTCGACCTCGACGCACTCGGCCGGCGTCGTGGCCATCGGTTTTTCCAGCAGCATGTGGTAGCCCTGCGGCAGGGCTTGCAGGCACACCGGCCCGTGGTCGCGGTCCATCGTGGCGTTGATCAGCACGTCGGCCAGCCGTGGCTGGGCCAGCAGATCCGCCCACGACTTGAACTGCATGTCCGGTGCGACGCCGCAGCGGGCGGCCACCAGCTCGCGCCGAGCGGGCGCCGGGTCGGCCACCGCCACGACGCGCCCGACGTCCGGCCGCCGCGCGATCCAGTCCGCAAAGAACTCCCCGCGCGTGCCCGCCCCGACGATGGCGAATGTTAATGGTCTTGTGCTCATGAGAGCGAATATAACACGCCCTGCGGCGGCGAAGAGAAGAGAAAACCGACGACGAGGACGAGGACGACGACGAGGACGAGCAGAAGCCCGAAGTAGCGTTTGCTTTGTTAGCGACCGACGGATGCTTGACAGGTTTGATCCATTCCAGAAACCGCGCGGAGCAAGCTCCGCCGCTAACGTCGCCATTGGAGGCTTTGTTTCTTCGTCCTCGTCCTCGTCGTCGGTTGTTTCTTTCCCTCGCCCTGACGGCACAATCCCATATAATCCATCAGGTGAGGATCGTTGCTCTTCAATCCGGAAGCAATGGCAATTGCGTATACGTCGAGGCCGGCGGTGTACGGCTGCTCTTTGACGCGGGGATCTCGCTGCGCCAGGCGCGGTTGCGGTTGGCGGGGCTGGGGCTTTCGCCCGAGGGCGCCGCGGCGCTGCTGATCTCGCACGACCACAGCGACCACGTCCGCAGCGCCGGCGTCTATCAGCGGGCATTGCATGTGCCGCTGCACGTGACGGCCGGCACGCTGGCGGCGGCATCGCGGCGCATGAGCCTGGGCGAACTGGACGACGTGCAACATTTTCTGCCCGGTTCCACGGTGCCGGTGGGCGACGTCGAGGTGCGCACCCTCGCCACGCCCCATGACGGGTGCGAGGGCGTGGCGTTCATCGTCGATGACGGCCGCGTGCGACTGGGGATCTTCACCGACCTTGGCCACGTCTTCGCCGGTCTGGGCGAGGCCGTCGCCGAGTGCGACGCGGTGCTGCTGGAGAGCAACTACGACGAGCAGATGCTCACCGACGGACCATACCCGGCGTTTCTCAAGGCCCGCATCCGCGGCGCCGGCGGGCACATCTCCAACGCCGAATCGGCGGACCTGCTGGCCGCGGCGGCAGGGGCGCGCCTGCAATGGGCCTGCCTGGCGCACCTCTCGCACGAGAACAACACTCCCGAGTTGGCGTTGCAGACGCATCGCGACCGCCTGGGCGGCAAGCTGCCCATCCACGTGGCGACGCGCTATGGCGCTACGGGGATCATGGAGATCTGAATCTGAGCCGGAGGGTTTTCTGGCTGCTGACCACTGGCCAGCGGATATATTCTTTGGGAGAATATTTCTTCGCCCACATGAGGACGCGACCGATGCGATGGGTCCTGGTACTTCTGATGACAGCGGCGGCCGCCACCGTTGCCGCGGCGGATGACCCGCCCAAGACGATCGACCAGGTCGTCAAGGAGCCGGACAAGGCCCCTGCAGCCAAACCCAAGTTCGCCCCGGGGACGCAGACGCAGGTTCCGCTGCCCAACACCAAGACCTCCATGGTCGTGTATGTCCCTGCCGACTACATTCCCGAGCGGCACTGGCCGGTCATCTTCAACTATCACGCCAGGTACCACAGCGACCAGTGGCAGTTCGCCACCGTCGAGCCGTTCCTGAAGATCACCGGCGGCAAGGGGTTTGTGATCGTCGGCATGAACTACGCCAGCAAGGCGTTTTATTCATCGCCCTCGCCGGCCGGCGCCGCGGGCGAGGTCGAGGCCTTCCGTGAAGCGTGGCAGATGCTGAGCAAGGAGATCGAACTCTCGCCCAAGATGGTTTTCGTGGGCGGGTACAGCCTGGGCGGGTTTGCGGCCACCGCCGTCGGCGAGAAGCTCATGGCCAACGTCTCGGGCCTGGTGCTGCTTTCGGGGGGACGGTTCTACCTCAAGGGCGGCAATGCCCCGCCGGCCGAGCTGGTGCGAGGCAAGTCCGTGTTCCTGGGCGTGGGCGCCGAAGATGCGGCTATGCTCCCGGCGGCGCAGGACGCCGCCGAGTGTTACATGAAACTCGGCGCCCGCGTGCGGTTGGAGAAATGGACCTCGGGAATCGAGATCGACTACGACAAGACGCAACTGGGCAAGTGGCTGCTCGAGGCCGGGCCTCTGCAGACGCTCACGGAAGACCTTGCCGCCGCCCGCAAGCTCGAACGCGGCGGTAAGCAGGGCAAGGCGTATCTGCTCTACCAGACGCTGGCGACGGTCTCCGCCACTCACCGCGACGCCCAGGCCGCCGCCAAGGCCGCCGCAGCAATGGCCGATCAGGCCAAGGCGCAGCTGGCTTTGGCCGACAAGCTCCTTGCCGAGAAGGACTTTCCCAAGGGCTCGGGGCTGCTCAAGGTCCTGGCGATGCGCTACCAGGGCTGCGAGTTCGGCGCGCAGGCGCAGAAGCGTCTCGATGAGATCAGCGCCGACCCCGACGCCCAGTCGCAGATGACGCGAGACGCCCTCAACGCCAAGGCCGACGCCATCGAGGCCCAGGCCCGCCAGGCGGAAGAACGCAAGGATTACGCCACGGCGCTATCGCTGTATGAACGCTACGTCGCGGATTTTCCCCAGGCCGCGCGCTTCCAGGACGTCTCCGACCGCCTCAAGGCCCTCAAGGAAGACCCCGCCGTCTCGACCAGAATCGTCGCCAGCCAGGCGGAGCAGTTCTGCAAACGCAACCTGCAGTTGGCCGAAAGCTATCTCGGCGCCGGCAAACCCGACAAGGCCCGCCAGTGCCTGCAGAATATCATCGAGACGCACGGGCAGACGCCCTGGGCGCAGAAGGCCCGTGCGCGATTGGCGCAGATTGACGGACAGTAACATAGAGTGCGGCCGGGGGACGTGATGATGAGGAAAACATGAAACCGACTTCTGTTGCGTGTCTATGCCTGGCTCTTGTGGCTTGCGCGGCGATGGCCCAGGATGGCGCCCCGGCGCCTAAGCCGATCCAGCCCAAAGCCGTCGCGCCCGCCGCGCCCAAACCCCGGCTGGTGCTTATCAATGACAGTTGGCTTCTGCCGGCCATGCGAGCGCAGCTCCAGTCGGCAGTCGAGGCCGACGCCTACGACCGGCTCGCCGAAAAGCTCGAGGACATCCTGCTGGCGCGCCTGCGGTGCGGCAAGATCGACAAGCCCGAGGCATTGGCGGAGATGGTTTTTCTGGCCCGGGCGGCGCAGTATCTCGATGGATACCGCGATGCCGCCGGCGACGACCCTGCCGCCAAGCCCATGGCGCGCAAAGCCCTGGCGGCCTGGCTGCTCAAACACGAGCCCTTTGCCCGCGTGCTGTTTCGCGCGATGGGCGCCATGAGGAACCCCGACGACGCGCTGAGACTTCTGGGCCAGCTCCTGACCAGTGAAGAAAAGAAGGTCCTGGAATACCCCGACCTGACGGTGGCGCTGGTCACGGCGCAACCCGATCGCCGCGCTGCCAAGGTCAAGGGGGCGGTTCCCCAGGCCTCGGCCGTCGAGGTCTTCCGCTTCTACACGCGCGGGGGCAAGTTTCGGATGGACTTGCGGGCCTGCCCGTTCGAGATCTTGCAGTACGTCGTGGACAGCCGTCTGAGCCTGGAAGAGCGGCAGTGGGCGCTGCACAATTATGGCAGCCATCCCATGCCGGCCAAGGCGTACTTCGACCTCAAGTACGACATTGAGGCGTATGGCCAGGGAGTCGCGCGCAAGATCGAGTCGCTGCCTTACACGCTGGCGAACCTGCGCAAGGTCGGCGGCGTCTGCATCGACCAGGCGTACTACGCCGCGGAAATATGCAAGACGCTGGGGATCCCGGCGGCGGTCGTTCATGGCAGCGGGTCCAGCGGCATGTCCCACGCGTGGGTGGCGTACCTGAAGGTTGCCGGCGGACGCGGGTCGTGGGACTCCCAGACGGGGCGCTATGCCGTCCACCAGTATAACACGGGATATCTTTATGACCCCGCCGACGGCAAAGAACAGATGGACTCAGCGCTGATGCTGACCGGTCAGATCGCGCAACTGCCGCTGGAGCGGCGGGAACAGGCCGACGCGGCGGCCGCCGCGGCGCGCCTGGTCGTCGACGCCGCCAAGCGCGGCGACGTGGAAGTCCTCAAGACGCTCGCGCAGGACGTCAACGCCGCCGCCGCGACCAAGGGTCGCGCCCCCGCCGCCAAGGTCTCGGCGGACTGGGCCCAGGCGCGACGCGAGCTTGACGCCGACGTGGCGGGCGAACTGCTGACCGTCGCCCTGGACCTCAACCTGGCCCATCATCTCGCCTGGCAGCGCGTCGTCTACCTGCGCGAGCAGAAGATGATGTCCGACAAGGCCGTCGGCGAGTTCATCAACTATCTCACGCGGGCTACCGCCGCGGCGTACCCCGACTACGCTTACGGTGTGGTGATGCGACTGATCCCCACGTACCAAAACGAAAAAGACCGCCAGGGCCTCTATCGCCGCGCCTTGGCGCTGTGGGCGGCGCGGCCGGATCTGCAGTGCCGCATCGTCATCGCCATGGGGGACGATCAGGAAAAGGCCGGCAACAAGTCCGCCGCCCTGGCGCTGTACGCTCAAGCGGCCAATCTGGGGCTCAACCGCGGCGACCTGGGTTATGACGCCGCGGCCAAGGCCGAAGGCATTCTGCGCGACGCGCGCAAGCTCGACGCGGCCATCCGCCTCTACAGCGACATGTTCGCCAAAACCAAGAAACCGGATCGGGCGGCCATGACGTTTCTGAATCAGACCGCTTACGTGAAGATCGGCAATCGCCTGGCGACGCTGCTGCAGGATGCCGGCCGCCCCGCCGAAGCCGACCGCGTCCGCACCGCCATCGGCCAGCCCGCCGCCGCGCCGACGGCCCCGCGCCGCAAGCAGTCGTGACATTCGCACGGGCTGCATGCCGTTGTGCAATAGACAGGGGGCGCCGCGGGGTGTTGCGGCGCCCCCATAGGCCGACCGTGTACGGTCGGGGGGTTAGCGCATCGTGGTGTCGCTCTTGCGGGCCACGGGAGCGGTTTTGGCGTTTATCGTGATCGGGGCGGTTGCCCGCACTCCTTCATTGGCGGTGACGACGGCCTGGCTGGTGTAGGTTGCGCCTCGCGCGGCTCGCAGGTGGTACGTCACGTCGCGCGACTCGTCGGGCCCCAAGGCGCCGATGTCGACGGCGGCTTTGCGATTGCCGCCTTCCATCGTCAGCCCCTCGGGCAGCGTCTCATCCACGCGAACGCCGCTCAACTCGCTTTGACCGCTGTTGCGTATCGTGATGGTGCTGGCGATGGCGCCGCCGGCGGTCGTTTCGCTGCGGCGGTTCACGTTGACCTTGGCTTCGCTGACCTCGGTCGTCGTACACGATTCGGCCGAGAGACCCTGCGCTGCCGTCACCTGTCCGCAGTTCTTGAACGATCCTGCCCGAGCGGCCCGGACACGGACGGTGAAGGTGCGGTTGGCCCCGGCGTCGATCGCGGCGATATTCCACGAGAGGTTCTGCCCGCTGACACTGGCTTTGGGATCGCTGGAGATGTATTGGATGCCCTCGGCCAGCGTGTCGGCCACGATCGCGTCCCGGACGGCGACGCGTGACGGATTGCTCACCACGATACTGTAGGCGAACTCCTGGCGTACCCTCGCGCGGGGCGGGGCGTTCTTGACGATGGCGATCTTCGCCCCCACCCAATGCACGCGCGTCGAGCCGGTCACCAGAGTCTGGCCCGCCGCGTCGTTTCGCGCGTCGGACGGCCGCATGATGTCGATGGCGATCTCGTTGACGCCTTCGAGGGGCTTGGTTTGCCCAAGGGTACACGAGGCTTCGCCGCGCTCGTCGGTGCGGACGGTGGCGGTCTTGCCCTTGCCGTTGAGGGTGGCCTCGGGGCCCGAGACGATGCTGTACGTCACGGGGTACCCGCTCACCGGCGCCCCGTCGCTATGGCGTCTGACACGCGTGACGAGCCGCTGCTCGGCGCCGACAGAGCCCACTGCCGCCGGCGGGAACAGCCACTTGACGTTGTACCAATGACCGACGGCGAAGACCTTGTGCCGCTTCCAGTTTTCAATGTCCGGCGCGTACGCGATAACGTTGGTGGTGCCCTCGACGGGCGAGGTGATGACGGCCCAGGTCTGCCCGGCCAGGAGGTGGATGTCGTCGGAGGGGTCTTCCGTGCCCCGCGTCAGCACACGTGGACAACCGGCGGTATGTGTGATGGCGTACTGGCTGGTGACTTTCGAGCCGTCCACCTCGATCAGGGCGCCCTCGCTGCCGGCGGGAATGATCCACTCGACGCGCCGACCGCCGAGGGGCTCGCCCTTGCTGTCCTTGAGCGTAGCGACGAGGACGTGCTGGCTCATCACGGGATTGACTGCCGCGACGGGCTGCACTTCGATCGAGGCGCCCTCGCCGGCCCCGCACCCGGCGATGAAGAGGGTGGCTGTAAGGAGCAAGAACGCAATCCCCGCCCAGCCGCGCATCCCAAAGCTCCTCTCGACGATGGTGAAGAGGTTGCCCCCGCCGCTGACGCGGGGATTCCCCAATCGCATCAATTATATGGCTGTGAAAGTTTCCCTTACCGGCAAAAGGGGCAAAAAATTTTGCCGATGAGATCCCGCGCCTATTGTGCGGCGTGCTGGAGCACGTCCTGCACCCGGTTGTCCATGGCGACCTGGTCGGCGTTGAACGCGTTCCACCCGGCCAGGTTCATCAGGCTGTCCAGGCCGATGGCGCCCTCCTGCAGCAGGTCGCGCCAGTTCTCCAGGCGGGGGATTTTGCCCTCGGTGGCGCTGCTGTGGCGCTGTTGGCGCGTCCAATCGGGGAAGATGTCGCCGCAGCCGTGGCGGGCGAGGAACGCCGTCAGGTCCCCGCCGGTGAAGGCGTCCACGTCTTCGCTTTCCAGCGCGTGCAGGCATTTGACCAGACGCTCATCGACGTCCCAAAGCGTATGCAGGCCGGTCGCGTGTTCGTCGACGCCCTCGGCCAGCGGCGGGTCATAGCGTCTGGCGGTGCAGTCCTGCAACTGCTGGGGATCGGTTCCTTCGACCAACTGGAGAAACTCGCCAGCCACTTTGGGCGGTATGGTCATCACGTCCAGTCCGGCCAGGTCCCGGACCTGTCTGCCGTCGCGGAAGCTCGCGCCGATCTGGCGCGTGGCGATGCCCATCTGCTCGCGCAGGCCCTTCAGGTGCGCCTGCGAAGCCAAGGTGGCCTTCTCGCCCACGTACGTTCCGTCGCCGAGCTTGTTCTGGGCGACAAAACTGTTCAGACGCCCCAGGAACACGTTGACGAACGCCGGTCGGCCGACCCGGGCGATCAGGTAGTTCTGCCGTGCCGAAAAGCCCAGCGTATGGTTGACGGCGATGCCCTCGGCGGTGCAGCGACGGGTGGCCAGAACGCCCGCCGGCGACAGCGGGATCTTCACGTAGAACCGCTGCGGGCAGATCTCGTAATAGCGCCGCGCGTACGCCAAAGCAGCCGGCAGGTCGTCCGCCAGGTCGGTGTGCTCCTCGACCGAGACGAAGGCGTCGAACGTCTCGACGAGCTTGAGTCCGTGACGCGCATTGAGGATGAACGCCAACTCGAGCTTACGCTGCTGCGGCGAGAGCGTGAAGTCGTCGAGCAGTCTGGAGGCCTCCACGATCAGGTCGTCGTAGAGGCCCTTCTGTACCTGCTGATTGAGCAGGGTGTTGTTGGTGGTCAGAGCGGCGAACTCGCGCGTCCAGCAGACGCCGACGTCGTCGATGTCGCCGCTGTCGAGCCACAACTGCGTTCCCAACTCGTTGAGCCGGCGCCACAGGGGATGGGTCGGAAACGTCGCTCGCACCTGTCCCAGCCGCGGCGCGAATCCCTCAAGCACGAACTCCCTCACACGGTCGCTCAGTTGGGAACCCGGTCCGGCGTCAGTCATCGCGGCGCTCCTTCCGTAAAAGTATAGCAGGCCGCTGAACACGTCGCAGGCGTCCCTCCACGCCCGCGACACGCCAGCGGCCTGCGTGTCCAGTGGCACAGGCTTTCCAGCCTGTGATTGCACAGCCTGGAAAGGCCGTGCCACCGCTAGGGTCTGCAGACTTCCTCGATCACTTCCTCAGCCACGTCGGCGTCGCGGCTTTCGGCGATGTCTCCCAGCGACAGCACGCCGGCGGGCTGGTCGTCATCATCAAGCACCAGCAGGCGGCGGATCTTCTTGCTCTTCATCAACTCTGCGGCATCGGCGATGTCGTCATCGCTGTGGCAGGTGAAGACCTCGCCGGTCATGATCTCGTCGACGGTGGTGGCGGCAGGGTCCATCCCCGCCGCGACGGCGCGGATCACAATGTCGCGGTCGCTGACGACTCCCGCAGGCCTGTCGCTGCGCATCACCGGGAGATAGCCCACGTCCTCGTTCTTCATGATCGTGGCCGCCTCCGTCAGCGATCCGTTGGCGTCGATACTCCTGACGTTTTGTGTCATGGCGTCTCGTACTCGCATGGGAGTCTCCTTCACAAGGGGCCGGCTACCAAATCGTAGGAGCCCACGGCCGCCGGCGGCATGGGGCGAGGGCTTGTTTTCCAGGCAAGACTTCACGCGACGGCGATAGGGCAAATCCGGATGCCCCATGAAGGCCTGAGGCGATTGTGCGGCGGCCTATAATTTTCTCAGCCATGGAAAACGCCCAGGTTGCCGACATGTTCGACGAGATCGCCGACCTGCTCGACCTGCAGGGCGAGGACGCCTTTCGTATCCGCTCCTATCGCAACGCCGCCCGCACCCTGCGCAACCTCTCGCAACGGCTGGAAGACATGGCCGCCGAGGGCAAAGACTTCGCCGACCTGCCCAACATCGGCAAGAGCACGGCTGCCAAGGTCGCCGAAATGCTCGCCACCGGCACGTGCGAGCGACTGGAGGCGTTGCGGGCGGCCGTTCCGAGCGACCTTCCGGTGCTGATGCGTCTTCCGGGCATTGGTCCGCGCAAGGCCATGCAGCTTCACCGGCAGTTGGGGATCACGGCGGTGGAAGACCTCGAAGCCGCCTGCCGCGAGGGCCGCGTGCGAACCCTCGCCGGCATGGGCGCCAAGACCGAGCAGAAGATCCTCGAGGGCCTGGCGATGCTGGGCAAGAGCGCCGGTCGCATCCTTTATACAGCGGCTGCGGGCTATGCGGCGGCGTTGCGGCGGCATCTGGATCGGATCGGGGCGATCTCGCAGTGGGAGATCGCCGGTAGTTTTCGCCGCCACAGCGAAACCGTGGGCGATCTGGACATCCTCGTGCAGGCGCGAGACCGGGCGAAGGCGGCCGCGGCGATCATCGCCTTCGACGAGGTCGACCGGGTGCTGGCGCGGGGACCCGAGCGGGTGGCCGTCACGCTCCAGGGCGGTCTGCAGGTGGACTTTCGCTTCTTCAACGCCGAGGCGTTCGGGGCGGCGCTGATGTACTTCACCGGCTCCAAGGCCCACAACATCGCCCTGCGCCGCCGCGCGATCGAGCGAGGTTGCAAGCTCAACGAGTACGGCCTCTTCGAGGGCGACCGTGCGGTGGCGGGGGCGACGGAAGAGGACGTCTACAAGCGCCTGCACCTGGCGTGGGTTCCCCCCGAACTCCGCGAGGACCGCGGCGAGATCGAGGCCGCGGCGGCGGGGACTCTGCCGAAGCTGATCGAACCGGCAGATGTGCGGGGCGATCTGCAGTCGCACACCACCGCCACGGACGGTCTGCACACGGTCGAGGAAATGGCCCACGCCGCGGCGGACATGGGCTACCAGTACCTCGCGATCACCGATCATTCCAAGGCCATTGCCATGTCGCACGGGCTCGATGAGGATGCCCTGCGCCGCCATGCTGAGCATATCCGCGGCGTCGACGCGACCTTCAAGAACCTGTGGGTGATGGCCGGCGTCGAGGTGGACATTCTCAAGGACGGGCAACTGGACCTGGACGAAAAGGTGCTGGGAGAGATGGACTGGGTGATCGCGGCGGTGCATTCGCATTTCAACCTCGATGAGAAGGCAATGACGCAACGCCTGCTGGCGGCGATCAACAGCGGCGTGGTGCATGCCATCGCCCATCCGCTGGGGCGCATCATCGGCCGGCGCGAGCCGGTCGCCTTCGATGCCGACAAGATCTTCGATGCCTGCAGCCGCCGGGGCGTGCGGCTGGAGATCAACGCCCAGCCGGACCGCCTGGACCTGCCCGACACGCACTGCCGCCGCGCGCGGGAGGCGGGCGTGGGTTTCACGCTGGGCACCGACGCGCACAAGATCGAGGACCTGCACCACATGCCCCAGGGTGTCTACGTGGCCCGGCGCGGATGGCTGAGCCGCGCCGACGTGCTTAATACGCGCACGGCGGCACAATTGCGCAAGGAACTGAAACGGAAGGGGTGAATTGCATGCCCATGGCGACCCGCAAGAAACAACAACGCGTGTCGCCATGCCACCCGGTTTCTTCGAATTTCGAATTTGTTCTTTCGGATTTCCCGGACCAGCAGGTCCGGGTGTCACTTCATCCCGCCGGCGTAATCGATCGCGCACATCGTGCCGTAGTGGGAGTGCGGCGCGATCGCCACGCCGGCGAGTTTGAAGCTCTTTTCGAAGATGTTGAGCCGATGGCCGCGGCTGGGCACGCCGTCGTCGATAATCAGTTGCAGCACGATCTCCCGCGCCGTGGTGGGGCCGTAGGAAATGTTCTCGCCGCTGCTGTGTACGGGCTTGCCGTAGCGTTTGATGCGTTCCTTGGCACTGCTGCCGTCGCTGCCGGTATGCCCGGTCATGCCCTTGGGGCCGGTGTCCTTGGCGTGCTCCATCGCCGCCTGCGATAGCGGCTTGGAAGGCGCCAGCGGCGGGACCGTGGCCACTTTCTCCAGATACGCGATGGTCTCGTCCAGCACGGCTACCCCTTCCTTGGTGCGGATCTTGTGCCCCTCGGCCGAGACGAAGGTGTTGCCTTTCATGCGGGCCTTGAGGTCCTTGACGAGTTTGGCGTAGAACAGCGGGTTGGTGCGGGCAAGGTTCATCTCGGCGATCACCGCCCGCTCCGTCGGCGTCAGGTAGGACGCGGTTATCACTGCAGACTGCGGATCCGGCGACGGAACCGTTACGGGCTTGGGCGTCTCCTTGTCGCGAACGGGCGCCAGGCGCGGGCCGCTCAGCAGCGCGCGGCGGTCGAGGCGCCAGATCATCAGCCCGCCGGTGCTGCCGCTGACGCCGCAGGCCAGATACCGCCCGTCGGAACTGAAGGCCATCGCCGCAAGCGGTTGGCCCAGGGCAAGCTTGTGCATCACGTCGTACCTGGCGTCGCGCAGCACGACGGTGCCGTCGGCGCCCGCCGATGCGAGGATGGCCCCGTCGGCGCTGGCAGCCAGTGCAACCACTCGCCCGGCATGCTCGGCGGGCTTGCGGGCGGGGTCGGCGCCTTTGAGATCCCAGACGGTCAGCCACCCGCCCTCGCCGCCCCCGACCAGGCTCCGCTCGCCCACGAACGCCACTGCCGCCAGGGGCCCAGGAACGGGATCGAACTTGCGGGCGGGCGAACGAGCGGGAATATCCCACAGCAGCGCCGCGGTCGAGGTGGCCGCGGCGAGCCGTTTGCTGTCTTTGGAGAACGTGGCCGCCAGCAACGCACTGCCCGTGGAGACCAGCGGCTGACTCTTGTTTACATCCGCCGCCCGGAACAGCCGCCCCCGCAGGTCGCTGCCGAAGGTGGCCCACCACGTGCCGTCGGGGCTGGCGGCGAGGGAATGGATCTCGCCGATGGCGTCGGCGGAGCGATGGAGGACCTTGCCGTCGGCCGCATCCAGGACCGTCAGGCCCTGTGAACCTGCGACGCCCAGTTGACCGCCGGATGGGTCGAAGCACAATGCCCCGACGCTGCGGATGGGGGCGGCGAAGGCTCGCAGCGCTTTTCCGGTGGCGCTGTCCAGGAGGTGGATGCGGCCATCGGCGCCGCACAAGGCCAGCGTGCTGCCGTCGGGGCTGAACGCCAGCACCCTGGCGCAGCCGTAGTCGGCAGTGTTGAGAACCGTCACGACCGTTTCGCCCGCGAGGGCGGTGGAGACCATGGAGCACCATGCCAGGATGGCGATAACAGAAGCTTGTCTGTGTGGGTAATGGAAAACAAAATGCATGGCACGCCGCTCCTTTCTCCGGCTTCACTATCGCACAACGTCGGCCCCTGGGCAAGCAAAGCTGCGCGTTCCACAAAGCTAAACGCAAGAAGACGGGTGCCATGGCGGTGATTTCATAGCCGCCATGTCCCTGACGGTGATTTGCCAGGCATGGCGGCTGAAGAACGGCCGCCATGGCACCCGGCGTGAAGGCGCATTTTCCGGCCTTCCATCGTTCCTCCAATGCGGGTAAAGTGGGTCGCGTGACAACATCGCACGAAAGCAGAAACGACGCATCGGACGCGATAGCCATCGAGGGTATATCCCGCAACGGCCTGGGGCAGATCGTGGTGCGCCTGGCGGGGCGGAGCGAACCGGTCGTCGACGCCCGCGTTTGCCGCTGCTTTCCCTGGTCGCTGCCGGATCAGTACATCTCGATCCGAGACAAGGACGGCAACGAGGTCGTCCTGCTCGAGACGCTGGACGCCCTGAACGGCGATTGGCAGACCCTGCTGATCGAGGAGCTGCGAGACAAGGCCTTCAACCCGCAGATCCGAAAAGTGCTCAGCCACAAGACCGAGTTCGGCGTCACCTCCATCACCGCGATGACCGACCGCGGCGAGGTGATCTTCCAGATCCGCAGCCGCGAGGACGTGCGCGTGCTCTCGCCCAGGCAGGCCCTCTTCCGCGACGCCGACGGAAACACCTACGAACTGGCCGACCTGAACGCCCTGGACAAGACCAGCCGCCACCACCTGTCGCAGTATTTTTGATGGATGGGGGGGATGAATGGATGAATGGATGGGTGGATGGATGGGATTCGGAGCCGCTGAGGTCGCTGAGGACGAAGAGAGACGGGAGAGACGGGGAAGCCTAAAGCCCTTAATTTGTTTCACTTCAGCGGCAAAAAGAAAGACTTGCGGCGAATGCCATCCATCCATCCATCCATCCATCCATCCACTCGGCTGCTTCATCCGATGGCGATGATCGACTGCATTTCGCTCTGGAGGCGCAGGAGTTTGGCGTAGGTGCCTTCGGGGAGGGCGGATAGGTCGTCGTGCGATCCTTGCTCGATGATCTTGCCTTTGTCGAGCACGACGAGGTGGTCGGCCTTGCGCAGGGTCGAGAGGCGATGCGCGATGGCGATGGTGGTGCGGTTGGCCACCAGGCGAGCCAGGGCTTCCTGGATGAGCTTCTCGGTCTGCGTGTCGACGGAGCTGGTCGCCTCGTCGAGGATCAGGATCGCCGGGTCTGAAAGAATCGCCCGGGCGATGCTGATACGCTGGCGTTCGCCGCCGCTGAGCGTGTGGCCGCGCTCGCCGATGAGGGTGTCGTACCCGTCGGGAAAGCTGACGATGAAGTCGTGGGCATTGGCGGCCTTGCTGGCGGCGATGATCTGGTCGATGGTCGCGTCGGGACAGCCGTAGGCGATGTTGCGGGCGACGGTCTCGTGAAAGAGGAACGGTTCCTGCAGCACCACGCCGATGTGGCGGCGGAGGGTCTCGACGTCGTAGTCGCGCACGTCGACGCCGTCGACGAGGATCTGCCCCTCGAGCACGTCGTAGAAGCGGCAGATCAGGTTCACCAGCGTCGTCTTGCCGCCGCCGGAGGGTCCGGCCAGGCCCAGCATCTTGCCCGGGTCCACCTTCAGCGAGACGTCGTGGAGGACCTTGCGCACGCCGTCGTAGCTGAAGCTGACGTTTCGCAGCTCGATGGCCCCGCGCACGGCGGCGGCGCTGTGGGCGGCGTGTTTGGAGAAGATCGCCGGTTCGGCGTCGAGGATCTCGAAGATGCGCTGCACGGAGCTGGCGGCGCGGTTGAACATGCGGTCGACGTGGGCGATCTGGTGGATGGGGCGGTAGAACATCATCATGTACGCGATGAACGCCATCAGCATTCCCACGGTCATCTGCGGCTGGGGCGTGCCCCATTCCTTGACAACCCACCAGCCTCCGACGATCCACACCAGCAGCGACCCCAGGTGCGTGCAGAACTCCATTACCGGTCCGAACAGCGTCCACAGGCCGATCATCGCCACTTCGTTGCGGTAGTACCCGTCGTTGCGGTCGCTGAAGCGGCGGATCTCGCGTTTCTCCTGGCTGAAGGCCTTGATCACGCGCACGCCGGGCAGGGCGTCGGCGACGACGGCAGTCAGCAGCCCCCAGCGGTGAAAGAGGCGGTCGAAGCCGCGGTGGAGCAGCTTGTGGAAGATGATCGTCAGGGCGAGCATCAGGGGCACCGGCAGCAGGACGATGCAGGCGAGCTTCCAGTTCATCACGAACAGCGCCACGCCGACGCCGACGATGGTCAGCACGGAGGTGGCGATCTGAACGATGGTCCAGGCCAGGAAGTCCCAGATGCGGTCGCTGTCGCTGGTGATTCGCGTCACAAGCGTGCCGGTGGGGCGCTTGGAGAAGAAGCTCAGGCTCAGCTTGTGCAGGTGGGCGTACGCCAGGTCGCGGATGTCGCGGCTGACCCGCGAGCCCAGCATCGCCATCAGGCGTTCGCGCATGGCCCCGGCCAAGGCGCCGATCAGCGTCAGCGCCGCCAGGGCGATGACGTAGGTCAGCAGCACGTTGAAATTCGGCGCCTGCCGCGAGCCGCCGGTCCCCAGGCCCCGGTCCAGCATCGGCTTGGTCAGCCAGGGCATCGCCAGCGCCGTGGCCGTCGTGAACACCGACAGCAGCAACCCCGCCACGGCCCGTCCGCGGTAGGGGCGGATGTAATCGAATAACCGCGTGAGCACCTTGCGGCGCGACAGGCAGGCCGGGCACGCTTCGGCCCAGGGTGGGATCACCCGCTGGCACTTGTCGCAGCGGATCTTCTTTTCGTCGCCGCGCGGCGCTTCGGCGTCGGGTTGTTCGTCCTTGCCGTCGATGCGGCGCTCGATCCGTCGGTGGATGCTGGCCACTTCTCGCGCGTGGCGCAGCGTGTACCGCACCTCGCCCAGCACGCACGAGGCATCGGTCAGGCGCAGGATGCTCATGCCCAGGCCCTCGACCAGCGTCGCCGACGCCAGCGGCGCCAGGTCGATCCACCGCTGCTGCCATTGCCCCGCCGCGAAACGAAAATCGCCCAGCCGCGCCGACGTCAGGACCAGGTGCCCCTGGCAGTACATGCCCCGGTCGTCGAGATCGTAGCGGGCGTATGCCTGCACGTCCTGCGCTGTCCCGAGCAGCTCGATGAGCTCGGGGGGAATGTGGGCAGCCGGATCGGGGGAGGCTGGATCAGGTTGTCGATCTACGGTCATCGCCTGCCTTGTCTGACACAAGAACTACCGCTGGCTGGCGGCGATAGCGGAGAGGGCAGCCGTCCCGCTGCCCGTTCCTCCCCTGCGTATATGCACGATTCTGCAGCGGATTTCAACCCTTGATTGAAGGCCGCTGAAGCAGTGGCTGTTCTTTTCGCCGTCGGAGGAGATTATAATCACGTCTGTCTTCAGGATATTGTTGGTCCGGTCCATGTTTTACGGAACATGTCGAGGTCGACGTGAAAGGAAGTGTTCATGGCGACGGCACCTGAACGAACCCCGCCGGCCAGTCCGCGCTGGATGCGGCTGGCTGCTGTCTTTCTGGCGTTGGCGTCGGGTCTGACGGCGGCACAGGCGATCGTCTGCTGGTTGCTCGACCGGTGGGACTTGGCCTCGTGGGGGCGCGGCCTGGTCCCGATAGCCCCGAGCACCGCGGTGCTGATCCTGCTGCTCAGCGCCTGCGCTGTTCTGCGCCCGCGCTATCCGTCGCGGGCCGTCGCCGGCGGCCTGGTGCTGCTGGGAGTGCTTGCTGCCATCGCCATGGGGCTGTTGGTGTTGGCCCAGGGGGCGTTTGACTTCGAATTGCCGCTGGAGCGGTGGTTGTCGCCCACCACCGCCAAGGTGGACGAGATCCCCATCGGGCGAATGTCGCCGCTGACGGCGGCGGTCTTCCTGCCCATCGCAACGGCGCTGCTGTTCCAATTGCGCCAATGCGGCCGCCGGTGGCTGTGCCAGGCGTCGTCGATTCTGCTTCTTATGGCGAGCCTATGCCTTTTCGTCGTCCTTCTGAGCTACGCCGCCGGCGCACCGGTTCTCTATGGCAGCCGGACGATTCCCATGGCTTTGCCAACGGCCGTCGCCATGGGGCTTCTGGGTTTGAGTGTTCTGGCAGGGTCCGGTCCGCAGGTCTGGCCGCTGTCGCTTCTCGTGACGGGGCCTCTGGAATCGGCGTCACCGAACCCCGTTGCCAAAGGGCCGATCCTGGTTTCCCTGGCGTTGGTTGCGGCCGTGGCGTTCAGCAGCGTTTTTTACGCCCGGCACGAGATATCCCAGGTTCGCCAGGCGGCATATACGCAACTGTCGGCCATCGCCAAGTTGAAGGTGGACCAGATCGTCGCCTGGCAGAATGAGAGGCTCGCCGATGCGCAACTGGCTGCGATGCACATTCTGCAATCCGATGTCGCCCGGTGGTCTGGCGGTGCTGACGAGGCGTCCAAGGCCGCCATCGTAGAGCATCTGCGTATGTTGCAGAGGATCAAAGGATATGAGAATGCGATCCTCGCCGACGCCAACGGGCGGCGCCTGTTATCACTGGACGCCCACCTGGAGTCCCTGGACGACAGCGCGGCGCTATTGGTCGCCAGGATCGTTGCGTCACGTGCCGCCATGGCGGGCGACCTCCTGCACTGCCCCTCATGCCGGCGGATTCATCACGATGTGGGGGCCCCTGTCCTGGGCGGCGACGGGCAGCCCATCGCCGTCATTCTCCTGCGGAGCGATCCAGAGCACTCTCTGTATCCGCTTCTCCAGATGTGGCCAACGCCCAGCCGGACTTCGGAGACATTGCTGATCCGCAAAGAGGCAGACGACGTGCTGTTCCTCAACAAGCTCCGCCACCGCGGCGATGCGGCTTTGACCGTTCGGATTCCGATGTCGAAAGCGGACGTTCCGGCGGTGCGGGCGGCGATGGGCCAGAGCGGAAGGTTCAGCGGGCGCGATTACCGGGGCGTGGAGGTCCTGGCGGATGTTCGGCCGGTGCCGCTGACGCCCTGGTTCATCATCGCCAAGGTGGACGCGCGCGAGATTCTCTCCGAAGCGGCGTATCGCGGATGGGTGGCGCTGCTTCTTGCGGCGCTGCTGACCCTCATGACCGGCGGTGCGACGGCGCTGGTGTATCACCGCCGCCAGCGGAATCTCTATCAAAGCCTGTTCCTGGCTGAACGGCAGCGCCGCCAGGTCCAGGAGGAGATCCGCGCGACGTTCTATGGCATCGGCGACGGCGTGATCTCAACCGACGCGACCGGATGCGTCTCCCGCATGAACGGCGTGGCCGAGCAGTTGACTGGTTGGACCGAGGCCCAAGCGCTGGGCAAGCCCCTCGATCAGGTCTTTCGCATCATCAATGAGGATACCCGCCTGGAAGTGGAAAGCCCCGTCGGGCGAGTCCTGCGCGAAGGGGTCATCGTCGGTCTGGCCAACCACACGCTCCTGATCGCCCGCGACGGCAGCGAGTGCCCCATCGCCGACAGCGGCGCGCCGGTTCGCGACGAACACGGCCGCACCGCCGGCGTGGTGCTGGTCTTCCGCGACGTGGCCGACCAGCGCCAGTCGCAGCAGGAGATGCTCCGCCTGAACCGCTCGCTGCGGGCGATCAGCGACTGCAACCAGGCGATCATCCGCGCGACAGAGGAGTCGCTGATGCACGGCGAGATCTGCCGGATCATCCACGGGGTGGGCGGCTATCCATTTGTCTGCATCAGCATGAGAGAGGACGACGAAGGCAAGAGCGTCCGCGGCGTCGCCCAGGCGGGGGCAGACCAGGTTTATCTAGACGATGCTCGCGTCACCTGGGCCGACACCCCGCGAGGGCGGGGACCCACCGGAACGGCCATCCGCACGGGGCGGCCGAGTATTGTTCAGCGCACGGCCGATGACTCTCGTTATGCCCCGTGGCGCGAGATGGCTACCGCACACGGGTTCCTTTCCAGCGCGGCGTTTCCCCTGATGCTCGACGGTAAGGCCTTCGGGGCGTTGACCGTTTGCGCCGGCGTGGCCGACGCCTTCACCCCGCAGGAGGCGGCGCTGCTGGAGGAACTGGCCGGCGATGTGGCGTATGGCGTGGCGGCGCTGCGAACGGCCTCGACGCTTGGCGCCCAGCAGGAAGAACTGCGGGCGGTTCATGACAACATTTCGATCATGACATTCCTGACGGATCGGGACCGCAACATCGTCTTTGCCAATCGCGCGGGCGCGCGGTTTGTCGGCTTGCCCCAGGACCAGCTCGTGGGCCAGCGCGTCTGCGGCGTGCTGGGGTGCATCCATGCCAATGACGACCCGCGCGGGTGCGGGTTTGGCCCCCACTGCCCCCAGTGCTCGCTGCTCCAGACCATCCAGGACACGTTGGCGACGGGACAGGCCCATCAGGACGTCGAGCAGAGAATGGTCCGCGTCAAAGACGCACAGCGTCAGGAGGCGGTCCTGATCGCCTCGACGGCGATGATCCAGCCGGCGGGGCAGGCGCGCTTGCTGTTGTGCCTGGAGGACGCCACCCAGCGCAAGGAGGCCCAGGAGGCTCTGTCGGAAAGCGAGGCGCGATTCCGCTCCTTCATCGAGGCGGCGCCGGAAGGCTTCTTTGTCCAGAGCGAAGGGCGATTTGCCTTTGTCAACCAGGCCTTGCTCAAGATCATGGGGGCCTCGACGCCTGAGGAACTTCTGGGCAAGGATTTCTTCCCTCGAATCGCTCCGGAGTATCACCAGAAGGTGCGAGATCGCATCCGCTTTCAGCGCGAGACCGGCCAGGCCGTCTCGGCGATGGACCAGGAATTCCTCCGCCTTGACGGCTCGCGGGTTCCGGTCGAGACCGCCGCGGCGCCGATCCGCTACAAGGGCGGCGAGGCGAATCTGGTTTTCGTCCGCGACATCACCGATCGCCGCCGGCTCCAGGAGCAGCTTCGACAGTCGCAGAAGATGGAGGCTATCGGACAACTGGCCGGCGGAGTGGCTCACGACTTCCGCAATCAACTCACCGTGATCAAAGGCTTCGCCGAGATGCTCCTGCGTCGCTCGCTGGTTCTGGACAGCGGCGTCGACCAGGTTCAGGAAATCCTCAAGGCCGCCCAGCGTTCCACTCTCCTGACCGGTCAACTGCTGGCCTTCAGCCGAACGCAGATGCTGACTCCCCAGCGGGTGGATCTGGTGGAGATCGTAGTCGACATCATCAAGGCCGTCCCGCACATGGTTGGCGAGCACGTGCGCCTTTCGGTGTCCGCCTCTTGCGATCGATGCCTGGTGGAAGTCGACCCCACCCAGCTGCAGCAGGCCCTGATCAACCTGGTGGCCAACGCCCGCGACGCCATGCCCGACGGCGGCGAACTGACGATCGAGGTCTCCCGCAGGCGGCTGGACGATCCGATCCTCCAGAAATATCCCGACGCCGTCGCGGGGGTCTATGCAGCCGTGGCGGTCGCCGACACTGGATGTGGTATGGACGATGCGACCCTGTCCAGACTCTTCGAGCCGTTCTTCACGACCAAGGAAGTGGGGCGCGGCACCGGGCTGGGGCTGGCCATGGTCTACGGTTTCGTCAAGCAGAGCGGTGGAATCATCGACGTCGAGAGCCGCCTCGGGCAGGGCAGCACCTTCACGCTTTACTTTCCCCAGTGCGACGATGCTCAGGCAACGGGTTCGTAGCATGCCCCGTATGACGCTGCGGTCCCACCCAAAAGGAAAACTCTTTTGCCAAACGGAGAGGGCGGGATTCGAACCCGCGGTACCCTTTTGGGGCACACAGCATTTCCAGTGCTGCACATTCGGCCGCTCTGTCACCTCTCCGGAAAACTTACCTTACTATATCGTCTATCCTCGCCGCATGGAACATCGCAGCTTGAAGGTTTGTGTCCGGGGGCGGTTCACTTCCTGGTGATGAGCAGATAGTTGATTCGCGTCAGGCGGCCGGCGCGGAGGCGGTCGTGGCTGGAGAGGGTCAATCGCCCGTCTTTGACCTCGACGCTCTTGACGATCTCGCGGTGCTCGCCGCGGTTGACGACCAGGTCTCTGCAGAACTCCACGCCGTTGGCGACGACCGTGCCGTTCTCGATCTTGCCCTCGGCGTCGCCGATGCAGACCGTCACCTCGTACGTGCCGTTGGCCAGCAGGATGCTCCAGGTGCTGCGGGGCATGAAGGCCACCTGCGTACACTTGAGCGGGTCGGCCCCTTTACGCCGCGCGGCCGAGGCGGTCATGTCCACGTTCCAGCCGTACGCCCGATCGCCATGAACGCCGAACATCTCGCCGCTGTCGACAAAATAGCCCTCGACGGCCGCATCCTTGGGACCGAAGTTGATCTTGATCCCGCCGCCGGCGTCGCCCGAGACGCGCGTGAGGGTGACGGGTTTCGCCGCGGCCGCGGCGGGGCCTTTGTCGGTCCAGGTGCGCGCGGTCAGGATGGTCTTAGCCTTGAGCGTCAGCGGTTTGTCATAGACCGGCGAGGCCGCCGTCGGCTCCGATCCGTCGAGCGTATAGCGGATGACGGCGCCCTTCAGCAGCGGCCGCAACTCGACCGAGCCCTGGCCGACGAAAACCGTGCGGCCGACCTGGCCGTCCACGACGACCTGCGAGGCGTAAAGCTCTTGCCGCAGCGAATCGAGGGCCGCTTTCAGGCGGGCCAGCGTGTCGGCGCTCTGCTGCGAGAGACCTGTCTTGCCTTCGACTGGCCCCATGATGCCATGGATCTTCTCGACGGTCTTGGCCGCCTGCGCTTCGACGGCTTGGAAGTCCGCAAGCGTTGCTTGTCCGGCGAGGGCCTTTTGCCGCTGCTGGCTGCAGGCGGCCACGATCTGGAGATACAGGTCTTTTGTGCCGCTGTGCAGCACCTTGTCCAGGTCGCTCGGGTCGAGGCGGATCAGCCTGCCGTCGCCGGCCTTGAGGCCATCCAGAGCGACCGTCCAGGCCGGTTGGATAATGCGCACGGCGTTGGGCGCGGCGCCGGGGGGCGGCAGGATTTCTGCCACGTCAGCGCCCGGGCCGAAGGTCAGGTGGACGGTGCGCGCCGGCGCCTCGGGGCGGCGGGTGAAGTTCGTCCGCTTGTCGACGACCATCACGTAAGCGGGCTTGCTATTGCCGGCCTTGAAGTTCTCGAAGCCGTCCTCGACGACCAGCACACCGGCCAGCAGCGAATCGTCCATGCTCTCGATGAGCTTGCCTGCCCCGACATCGAGCGCGCCGTAGGGTTTATCGCCGCCGCCGGCGGTGTGGTACACGCCCGTGCTGCGGCAGCCGAAAACGTGCCGCCCGACGACCCCGTTGATGTACGCGCCGACCTCGGCGTTGGTCCGGTAGACGTTGCCGGTCTTGGCGTTCCACTGCGGGCGCTTGCCCGAAGAGGAATAGGCAAACGACATCACGCCCGAGGCCCCGTACGCCACGGCTGAGTAGTTCTGGAAACGGATCTCGCTGTCGGCGACGGATTCTCGCGCGGCCAGGGCGGCGTAGATCGGCCAGAAGGTCATGTTGAGCTTGTTGGCGTTGAGTCGGTCGCCTTCGAGCGAGTTGCAGTAATTCATGCGCTTGATATGGTCGGGCCCGGTGTTGTTGTACCCGAAGGCGTAATTCTGCGTCGAGAGTACGGGCATGGGGGTGCGGGCCTGGTGGCCGGGGTTGGGGTTCTCGGCCAGGTATGCGATGAGCGTCGGGTGGTTTTCCTTGAGCCATCCGGCGCACTGCAGCGTCTGTCGCGGCAGGCCCGAGGCGTTGTCCCAGAGGTTGAACCCGATCACGCTGGGGTGTTTGAAGACCTTGTCGCCCAGGGCCTGGAGCTTGGGCAGGTCGTACCAGATGGCCGCGACCATGATCTTCATGTCGTTGGCCTTGGCGTTGTCGAGCCCGCCGGCTCCGTCCATGAGGACGTTGAAGCCGGCCGCCTTGGCGGTGGCGTAGAACTCGCTGCTGTAGTCATGCCCGGTGCGGTAATGGAACCCGACCACCGCCCACTCCCGCAGCGAAAACCGCTTCATGCAATCCAGCGGTGGATGCAGCGGCTCATAGGCCGCCGCAGGCAGGGCAAGCCACAGGATCGTTACAACGAGCAGCATCTTGCGAAGCATGGCGATCTCCAGAAAAGGTTCCACGTAAGGAACACGGTACAGGAGCGATGGTTCTTACGCCAGAGGGAGCTAACGGGGGATAAAGATCGGCCGGATCATTTTCTATTCTGCCAATAGCCGGGTTTGCGGTGGAGGTGCATTATCGCCAGAATCTTCACGCCCTGAGAGTGACTATGGTAGACAACACCATAGGGGAAATGCCGGATTCGACAGCGACGAGTGCGCTAGCCCGCCAAGGGCCAAGCAAGGGGATTCTTCAGTATCCGGTCGGTTGCCTGTCGCGATTCCCAGGCAAATTCAAATCCCAAACCCGCGCCTGTTGGTTGTAGTAATCAATGGCCTCGTTCAGTTCCGCTTCCGCAGCCGGATGAAATTCGATATGCACCGACTTCACCTTTTCTGGTCGATCTTGCGGAAGACTTCCTCTGCGGGAATCCCTTTCACCTGCCCGCTGTCCATCTCATCAAGCCGTTTTTCAGCTTCCTCGGCCCAGGCGGCGTCTATCTCTTCTGCATTGGGCCGATCAAAACTTGACATGAGAGCATCGATCAGTGCTGCCCGTTCGGTGGGGGGGAGGCGTAATGCCCGTTCTTTGATTTCCTGCGCGGTCATGGTCAGGCTCCGACTTCAATTTCATTCTACCGCGACGAATAACGGTTAGCAATTTGCTGAACGTCTTACGTTGCCAGAATGAACGCCTTGCGGCGGTACTACGAACCGACGGCGGCGAGTTTTTCGTCTACGCGCCAGGGGCGCAGGATGCCTTTGCTGTCGAGGTAGGCCTCGCAGCGGGTCATCATACCGGCGTCGTTGCTGTGGCCGTCGAACTGGAGGGTCAGGAACGGCTTGCCCGAGGCCAGCGTGACGAAGTGCTTGATGAACGAATCGGGCCCGCACTTGAAGTTGGTGATATAGATGATGTGCAGGTTGTCGTGTCGGGCGACGATCTTTCCGGCGGCGAGGATCTTGCGCCCCAGGGCCCAGTACATCTGGGCGTTGATCTCGCAGACGTCTACGCTCTCGGTATCCAGGAAGTCCTGCGGGATGCAGTTGACGCCGTAGTTGTCGCGCAGCTTGGCGGCGACCGAGAGGTTCACGCCGGCGTCGTGGATATTGTAAGGCCGCCCCAGCAGGACGATGCCCGGCGCGGCGGCGTTGGCCAGGTCGCGCAGGGCGTGGCGTCCGGCCTGGAGGCGCCGGGCGTTGAAGGCGTCCTGGGCGGCAAAGGCCACCTTCAGGGCGTCGGCAATTCGGCGGCGGGTCAGGCCCAGGCGCTTGCCCAGTTCATGGCGGCGGAAGAACTCGACGAACTCGCGGCAGACGAAGTCGCGCCCTTCGCGGAAGTGGATCACCGGCGTGAGGAAGCGGCCGCCCGCGTCGCGCAGGGCTGGGGCGCGGCGCACCACAAAGGGCAGCGTCTGGTGCCAGGGGCACAGGTGCGCCTCGGTATTGCGCCACTGGGTGTCGCTGGAGATGATATTGGGCATGAAGATGTAGTCGACGCCCTTGTCGGCCAGGTCGGCCACGTGCCCGTGCGCGACGATGATCGGGAAGCACGGTTCGGCCACCACGCTGGCCAGACCCGCCTGCACGATCTTCTTGTTGGTCGCCTCCGAGAGCACCACCTGCATTCCCAGGTGCGACAGCAGCGTGCGCCACAGCGGCATCCACTCCAGGGCGAACATGGTGTTGGGCAGGCCCACCCGCGGTCCCGTCGGCGCCGCGTCGGGCATGAACGAATCGTCCATCATCCACTTGCGCCGCAGGGACATCAGGTCTTCGATGACCGGCTTGGTGTGGCTGCGGGCGGCTTTGCGGTAGCGGTCGGAGCACTTGTCGCCCCAGTAGGTCTTGTCGCCCTCGACGTTGAACTCCTGGATCTGGCAATGGTTCGAGCAGCCCTTGCACGTGAACTCGCGCAGCGAATAATCCACTGCCGCCATGTCATACCCGCGGAAGTTGCTGACCGGCGCCGCGTCCTCCTCGGCATTTCCACGCATGCTGACGTACATGCCGCCCAGGCTCGTCTGCCCGCCTCGCGGGCGCGCGTGACCGTTGGCCGTCATCTTGTCGCGAGCCAGCAATGCCGAGCCGATCGCCCCGATCACTCCGTTGTGCGGCGGGACGATGATCTGCTTACCCGTGACGGCCGCGAACGCCGCGGCTACCGCGTCGTTGTACGCCGTTCCGCCCTGGAAGAAGATGCAGTTGCCGATCTTTCGCCCGCGGACGACGCGGTTGATGTAGTTGTAGACGACCGAGTACGCCAGCCCGGCGACGAGGTCGGCCTTGGACGCGCCGCGCTGGAGGTAGCTGTTGACGTCGCGTTCCATGAAGACGGTGCATCGCTCGCCCAGTCGGATGGGGGAGCGGCTGGACATCGCCAGGGCGGCGAACTCGTTCTTGATGGCGATATCGAGTTCTTCGGCCCGCTCTTCGAGAAAGCTTCCCGTTCCGGCGGCGCAGGCTTCGTTCATGGTGAAGTCGACCACCACGCCGCGGTCGAGGGAGATGTACTTGGAGTCCTGCCCGCCGATCTCGAAGATGGTGTCGGGCATGCGCCCGCCGAGCATGGTGCTTCCGACGTAGTTGGCGCCGGTCTTGTGGGCGGTGATCTCGTCGTTGACGGCGTCGGCGCCGATCAGAGCCCCGATGAGCTCGCGCCCCGAACCGGTGGTCCCCACGCCGCGGATATTCAGGCGGTCGCCCCATTGCGACTCGATTTCCTTCAGCGCCTCGGCGACGACCTCGATGGGACGGCCCAGCGTGCGGGTGTAGATCTCCGCGACCATCCGCCCGGCGTCGTCGATCACCACGACGTTCGTCGAGACGCTGCCGATGTCGATGCCCATGTACGCGTCGATGGGTCCCTGGGAATAATCATGGCGGTACTGCGTCACCTCGTTGCGCAGCAGCACCACGTTGTCCAGGCTCAGCGGGGCGGTGGTGGGGAAGGTCCCGTGGGCGCTGTCGCTGGCGGCGCGAAGGTCCGACAACCGCGACAGCGCCTGCCCGCCGGCGCCCTCGGCGGCGACCACCGCGGCGCCGATGGCGGGAACCTCGGCAAAATGATCCGGCACCAGGAACTCGCCGGCATCGAGACCGAACGCTTCCTGGATGGCCGCAACGACGGCGGAATTGGCCGCCACGCCGCCGATCAGCGCCACGGGCGGCTCGACCGGGTGCGATCGAACCACCGCCGTGCGGAAGTTGCGAGCCACGGCCACGCACAGACCGCCCAGAACCTCGGCGGGGGTGTATCCCTTCTGCTGGGCGTGGATCATGTCGCTCTTGGCGAAGACGCTGCACCGCCCGGCCACCTGCGCCGACCGCTGCGCCCCGGCGACCAGGGCGCCGATATCCTCAATGCGGTACTTCAGCCGCCCGGCCTGCTGATCGATGAACGAGCCCGTGCCGGCAGCGCAGTCGCCGTTGGTGGCGTAGTCGACGATATCATAGCCGTCGGGGCCCTGCTTGAGCCGCAGGTACTTGCTGCTTTCACCTCCGACTTCAAAGACGGTGCGAGCCTGCACCCCCAGCGCCCGCAGCGCCGAGGCGATAGCTTTAAACTCGTTGACGCGCCGGGCGCCGAGGGTGGCGGCGGCGATCTTGGAACCGCTGCCGGTCAGGCAGACCGAGGTGACGTTGTCGCTTCCGACGGTGCGGACGACCAGGTCCATGAGTTCCTGGGCGGCGGCCAGCGGTTTGCCCCGCGTGCGTCGGTACGAGGAGACGTAAATTCGCCGCCCGCTGTTGAGGACGGATGTGACCTGCGTCCAGTCGTCGCCGGCAAGGGCAATGGCCGGATCGTCAATGACAATGGCGGCGCTGGCGCTGACGGCACCGATATCTATACCCACGTGACATTTCATGCTGCGCTGGCTCCACACCATCGAAAGACCCCGGGCCGGGGAAAAGCGTTATCCGCCGGCACGGATTTCAATTCCCCGCCGCAGGTGGGAATGCCTAACCCCGCGACAGGACGTGATATTCTATCCAAGCTGAGCCGGAAAAGGGTGCAAAAAAAGTCTTGGGGCGGTTCCAAAAGAACACCCGCCGGGAGGCATCCTGCCGCCCGGCGGGTATTCGGAGCATGGAAACAACAGAAGGAGCAGTACCAGTCATCAGTTATACGTCGCCGGCGGGAGGCGGTTCTTTCCCGGTGGCGATTTTTTGGGCATGGGGCAATCGAGTAAGGCCAAATCAGGTTAGGCATGATTGAACCTGCGGCGGCGGTAAGAATAAAGTACTGGTGTTACGGCGGCATTGTCGCCGCGGCTCTTGCCGGAGGGGAAACGTTGTCTTGGGGTTCATATTAATCAAAGGAAGGAAACTATCATGTTGAAGTTTATCTGCGCAATATTTTCATTGATGTTGCTGGCCAGCCCGTCGATGGGGGCCTTTTCCGGCTCCCTTGATTCGCAGACTGGCGGCCTGTTGGGAACGGGCTCCTGGGGCGCCGGGCCATCGTCTATTGCCTGGACGGTGACCGAACTGACGGGCGGAACGTGGCAGTATGATTACTCCCTTACCGTCCCCAGCCGGAAGATCAAGAAGCTGGTTCTGGAGACCTCGCTTGGCGGGGCCGACTTCCTCAGCTTCTCCAGTACGCCCATGACCAGGACCAAGCTCAAAACGTTCAGTTCACTGTCGAATCAGCCGCAGGATATCCGCGGCTTGGGGATCTCTCCCAACCGCAAGACGCGCACTCTGGAGTTCAGCTTTGAAACAGACGCAGCGCCGGTCTGGGGCGACTTCTATGCTCAAGGCCCCAAGGAAACCTTCACCACCGGAAAAGGCAGCAACAAGAAGAAGTACAAAACCGACTTGGCCCTGTGGAACGCCGGGTTCATCGGTTGGCCCACGCCGGAACTCGACCCGACGTCGGCCGCCGCCAACGGCTCCATCGGCAACCATATCCTGGTTCCCGGTTCGGCCAACGGCAATGGCGGCAGCAACGGCGGCGCAAGCAATGGCGAGGGCGTGGTCCCTGAGCCGCTGACATTGCTGGGCCTGGGTCTGGCGGTGGCGGCGGTGGCTGGCAAGCTCGTTCGCCGCCGGAACAACGCGACGGTCTAACCTCGCCGGTATCGAGTCCAACGGGAGGCGAGGTCGTTCTCTTGCTGGGGAGCGGCCTCGCCTCTTCTTTTATGAAAACGTGCGGCGAACCGCCGGTTCGCCGCTGCCGCTTTTGCCTTCTGGTTTCTGGTTTCGAGTTTCGGATTTCGAATTTCGAGTTTTCTTCTCCCCCGCTATCGGCGTCCGCCGCGCCCGCCCCCGCCGGACCGTGCCGCCGGGGCCGACGGGCGGTTTCCGCCGCGCGGAGCCGAGACCGCCGGTCGCCGCGAACTGTTGCCCGGGGCCGCAACCCTCGGTGGCGCCGAACTTCGCTGCGGCTGAACCTGTCGTCGCGGGGCCGGAGCGCTGACCCTCGGTGCCGGGGTGCTGCGCTGAGGTTGAACCTGCCGTCTTGGCGCCGGGGCGCTGACCCTCGGTGCCGGGGTGCTGCGCTGGGGCTGAACCTGCCGACTCGGAGCGGCGGGCGTGCTCAACGCGGCTGTATCCGAACCGCTTCGCTGCGGTTGAAACTGCCGCGTCGGAGCAGCCGTGCCGATCCGGCGGGAGTCCCCTCTGGTGCGTTGAGGCTGGGCCTGCTGGGGCGATTGGGCACTGGCATTGTTCTGCCGTTCGACCGCGGCCTGAGCATCGCCGGAGCGCCTGATCGTACTATCGCGTGCGGCCTCTCGAGCGGTCCGGGCCGTTGCGCCGTCGATGGCGGGCGTACCGCTTTGTCGAGCGGTCACGCCGGTACGGGCGTCTTGGGTCCCGCGGCGAACATCACCCCTGCCCGTGCGAATCGAAGGAGTTCCCGCCGCCGGGGCGGCCAATCGCCGTTCGGTTGTCACGCGGTCGCCATCGACAGTCCGACGCGCCGCCCGCGCGCCCGCGCGGTCTACAGCCGTCGCGCTGCCGCCGGAGAGCGGCCTGCGAGCCTGGCGAATCGCCTCGGCCGTCACGGCAGCTTGGCGCTGAGCCTGCAACTGGGCCGTGCCCCCGCCGGTTCGCAGGGCCTGACGCCTTGCCGTGCGGTCGGCAGGGGAGGCGCCGGCCTGTTGCGAGATCACAAGCGGGCTGTCAGCCGTGGTCCGGGCGTTCAGGCTGCGCCGGCTTTGCCAGCGGCTCCGGGTGACCGGGTCGCGCAAGATCTGCTCGCCCGTCAGCGCTGGGGCAGCCAAGGCCGTTGCCCCCGTGTCGCGGTCCTGCCGCCTGCTGGTCCAGTCTCCGCCCCGTCGGCCGTCCCATCGATCGCGGTCGCCCCATCGGCCAGACTTCCACCACGACCTGCCCCACCAGTCGCCGCGATAGCGATGATGATTGCCGTGGTGTCTGAATCCGTCCGTGAAGCTGAAGAACGTGAACAACTGCGGGTAGCGGAATCCGTAAGGGTAGTACGAGTAGTAATTCGGGTAAGGGTCGAGGTACACCGGGTAATACTGGGGGTAATACTGGTAGATCACCGACGGCGGCGACGCGATCTCAGGCGCGTACGGCTGGGCTGTCGGTGTGGCGGCAGCCGCCGCTTCAGCCCGCTCCTGCTCTCGCAGAGCGGTCATAGCCGCGTTGTATCCGTCGATGAACGGCGCCTTGTCGGCGAAGCGATTCAGTTGAACCATCGCCTGGCGGATGTCGGAACTCAATGCAACGCGACCGCTCTGGAAGTCGTGCCATGCCGCCAACTGACCGGCCAACTGCAGCACGTACGGATCCTCGGGCGCCAACTCGGTCGCCCGCACCGTGTCGGCGAAGGCCTCGCCCATGATCCCATCCTGGCCTTTGAAGAACCCCACCAGGGCCCAGCCTAGACCGCTTTGGCCGTTGAGTTGCACCAGGGTCTGGGCCGGCTGTCGCAGCGACTCGATCTGTCCCAGCGACAACATCCGGTTGACGTAGACGTCATAGACCGTAGCGTCCTGGCCTCGAAGGGCAAGCGCCTCAGCAAAGGCTTTTTCGGTCGATGCGGCATCTGTCGCCGAGGCGATCGCCGCCAGGTCCGCAGGGAGTTGTGCTTGCGGAGCGGACGAGGCAGGCGGCGGAGGCGCCGGCAGGCCTTCGTAGCCCCAGAAGGGGTCGCCGGTAACGACTTGTGCGTTGACGTCAGCAGTCAAAGCCCCCAGGCAAAAAAACCCGGCGGCAAAGACGGAAGCTATTCTCGAAGAATCGAATGAAGTTTTCACAACCCACCGCCTCACTCCTCCTCATTTAGCTTGTGGCCGCGGGGGCGGGAAGATTACACCGTCGGGTTCATTTTCCACCCCCGCGTGCAGCCGGCCAAAACCTGGTCGATATAATGACACGCCCGGTTGAAGCCGGCGACAAACCATTGTATCGTGCGGAATCGAATATAAAGGAAAGCAGACCGCCATGCCTGATCCTGCCAAGACCGCCCTGCACGACAAGCACGTCGATGCCGGCGCCGCCATGAGCGAAACCGACGGGTTCCTGATGCCCCTGCACTATGGCGACGCAGCCGGCGAAACCGACGCTGCCCGTAACCGCGCTGCCGTCTTCGACATCTCCTCCATCGGGCGAATCCGTATCAAGGGCAGCGGGGCCGTCGACCTGCTCGAACGCCTCTGCACCGCCGACGCCGCCCATCAGGAAGATGACACGTCACGCCTGACGCTCCTGTGCGACCCGGCGGGCAAGATCATCGACCTGTGCATGATCGCCCGCCTTGACGACGAGTGGCTGCTGACGTGCAGCCCCTCGCGCCGCGCCGCCGTCATGGCGCATCTCGATACCCATGCCGGCGATTTCGACGTCAAGATCAAGGACACCACCGAGGGCAGCACGATGCTGTGGCTGTGCGGACCTGCGGCCGCCCGCATCCTCGACGGCGTGTTGCCGGAGAAGGTCTCGCCCCTGCGGCGCGGGCAGGGCAAGTCCGGTTCGTACGTGATCGCCAAGTACGTCGCCATGCGCACCGGGCTGACCAGGCTCTGGTCGCTGGAGGTGATCTTCCCCAATCTGCTGGCCGGACAGGCGTGGCGATTCATCACTCAGAAGGCCGGCGACAACGCCATCAAGCCCGCCGGCATGGAAGCCCGCGACGCGCTGCGCAGGGGGGCGAATCTCCCCGCCTGGGGCGCCGGGATCGACGAGAACGCCAATCCCTTCGCCGCCGGGCTGGCGCGGGCGATAGACTTCAATCACGACTTCCTCGGGCGCACGGCGCTGGAGAAACTGCAAATCCGGTAACGAAATCCCGATGTGGATGGACTACTTGCAGACGTTGGCGCGGATGGCGGCAATGAGGTCTTCGGCCGGACCGCCCTTGCTGACGTAGGCTTTGGCGCCGGCCTGCTGCATCTTGGCGGCCATGTCGGACTGGTCGTGCATGGACAGCCCGATCACGCAGGTGTCGGGTTGCTGGGCGACGATATGCGACGTCGCTTCGATGCCGTTCATGCCGGGCATGGAAATATCCATGATGATTGCGTCCGGGCGGGTGCGCAGGGCCATGTCGATGGCGGTTCTTCCGTCGGCGGCTTGGCCGACGATCTCGATATCTTCCTCCTCCCCCAGCAGCGCCGCCAGCCCCTCGCGCATGACCTTGTGGTCGTCCACGAGCAGGACGGTGATGACCTTGTCTTTCCGGGCGGTGTCCGATGCGGGCTGTGGCGAGGCCGCCGCCGCGACGGACGTTTTGCCCAAGGACGCCTTGCCGATCGGGGCGGTCAGCACCACCTTGCTTCCGCGCCCGGGCTGGCTCTCGACGCCCAGCGAACCGCCCAGCAGTTCGATGCGCTGGGCGATGCTGAAGAGACCGAACCCGCCCGACGACCCACCGGCCGCCCGAAGCGCCGCGGGATCGAACCCGACGCCCTGGTCGGTGACGGTGACTTCGAGATGATCGTCGGTGCTTTGCAGGTGGACGTCAGCCCGCTGGGCCTGGGAATGCCGCGCCACGTTCAGCAGCAACTCTCGCACGGCGGTAAAGAGAAACACCCGCAGCGGTTCGACCGGTTCGGCCAGAACGCCCTCGACGCGCACCTGCACGTCCACGCCGTGCATGCTCTGCATCTGGCGCCCCAGCCACCCCAGCGCGTCTGCCAGGTCGGCCTCGTAGACGATCGGCGGGCTGAGGTCCATCGCCAGGACGCGTGAGACTTCCATCGAATCGGACAGGAGATTGTCCACCTGCGAGAGCACGTCCTTGAGGGCGTCATCGCCGGCGCGGCGTCGCGCGGCGGTGAGACTGAGCTTGGCCCCGGCCAACGACTGCTGAAGGTTGTCGTGAAGCAGGACTGCCAGGCGGCGCCGCTCGCGCTGCTCGGCCTGGTGGATCTCCAGGGCCATCGCCTGGAGGTGGTTCGCCCGGCGGTGGAGCTGGCAGTTCAATGCCGCCAGTTGCCGCTGGGCCTGGTGGTGGCGCGTGACGTCTTCCAGGGCGAACAGCAGTTGGTCCACGCGCCCGCGATCGTCCAGCAGCGGCGTGAGGGTCCAGTTCCAGTAGGTCGTGCCCCATTCAGGATGGTCGGGAAAGTCAAACGGTTTGGCGTCGATGCGAAAGCCTTCGCCGGTCTGGACGACGCGACTGAAAATCGCCTCGTTTTCCTCGTGCGGATAGAGTTCGAAATGATTGCACCCGGCGAAATCCTCGGGGCGTTTCTGGCAGGCGCGGGCGTAGGCGTCGTTGACGCGGACAAAATTGAAATCCCGATCGAGAATGACCAGCGGCGTCAGCGAGTGATCGAAAAATGCGTCCAGCGTGCGCGCTTGGCGTCGCAACGACTGCACGTTCTCTTTCTTGCGCTCTTGGCCGGCTCGGACCTCCCCTTTCCGTGCGTCGGGCCTGCCTGGGTCGGGGCTAGGCATCGGTTCCTCTCGGAAACATAATCAGGAATTATAGGTAGCCCCCATCCGGATATCAGAATATTTCTGAGAGTTTTTGCGAATAGTGTGCCGGGAGTCTGCCGATCTGACGCGGTTCCTTTTACGCTCGCGGGGGTTTAATTCTTTCATGACCATCAGACTATCACTATCGATCGCGATCATGTTATCCGCTACTCTGGCCGCTGCCGCCGGCGAACCGGCGCCGGCGACGCAACCGGCAGGCGCCTCGGCGCCAATCATTCCCCCGGCCAGCAACACCGCCGAAGGCATCCAGCGTTGGCGCGACATGAAGTTCGGCATCTTCCTGCATTGGGGCCCCGGCGCCGTCGGCGGCAAGGAATTGAGCTGGTCGCGACAGACCCACAAACGATTCGCCGACTATCCCGCCGACGTGTACGACAACTTCTACAAGAAGTTCAAGGCCGAGAAGTTCAACGCCGAGGAGTGGGCCAAGATCGTTGCCGACAGCGGGGCCAAGTACATGGTCTTCGTCACCAAGCACCACGACGGGTTCTGCAACTGGGACACGGCCATCACCGATTACAAGGGCACCGCCAAAGACTGCCCGTTCGGGCGCGACGCGGCGAAGGAGCTCTCGCAGGCCGCGGCGAAAAAGGGCCTCATGCTGGGGTGGTACTTTTCGCAGCGCGACTGGCACGACCGGGACTTCATGACGCAGAACTACAAGGTGTTCGCCGCCAAGATCCGCAAGCAGATCGAGGAGCTCTGCGGCGGCAAGTACGGCCCCATCGGCGTGATCTGGTTCGACGCGGCCGGGCCTTACCCCGAAGGGTTCTGGGACGGGCGCAACCTGTTCAAGCGAATTTACGAACTGCAGCCGGGCTGCCTGATCAACGACCGCTGCGGGCTGCGGGGCGATTTCTCAAGCCTGACCCGCCGCGTGGGCGACTTCGAGCGCCTGCGGCCCTGGGAAAGCGCCGTGCCGATGGGCACGGGCTGGTCGTGGCGGCCGGATGCCAAGCACATGACCTACGAGCAGTGCATGAACATGCTGATCCGCTGCGCGGGGTCGGACGGCAACTTCCTGCTGAACATCGGCCCGCACCCCGACGGGCACATTATCGCAGAAGAAGTCGCCATCCTCCGCAAGATGGGCGCCTGGCTGGGCCAGTACGGAAAGAGCATCTACAAGACCCGCGGCGGCCCGTACGAACCGGCCGACTGGGGCGCAGCCACCTGCCGTGAGAATACGATCTTCCTGCACATCCAGAAATGGCCGGCCGCGGGTAAGCTGACCCTGCCCGCTCTGAAGCAGAAGATCACCGCCAGTGCCGCCCTCACCGGCGGCAAAGCCGCCGTCGAGCAGACCGACAAAGGCCTGAGCATCTCACTGCCCAAAGAAAATCAAGACGCCATCGACACGATCATCGAACTGACCCTCGACGGCCCAGCCTTCGACGCCGCCGAACCCGCGCCCGCGCCGACTGCACCGGCAAAACCATGACATGAGCCGCTGAGGTCGCTGACGATTCCTGGCGACCGACACTGCACTTCCTTGTACTTTGTTGTACTTTTCACAGCGGTTTGCGGGGAAGGTAAGCAATTACTATTGCCTCAATCTAGTTCGATCAGTGCTTTCCGGTACCATAATAAGCAATAATCGTCCCAGATTATCCAGAGTGTTGTTGCGCTGTTGTTAGCGGCGGGGCTTGCCCCGCGCGTTTGCCGCGCGACCTGCCACGGACATGTTCCCTTGATCCTGACCAAGCCACAGTCGAACATGAACCGTCGGTCACTCACCGGAAATCAGTAAACAACGCAGTACGACTACGACGCGTATGGCCGCGCGACGGCGTACGACGGGTCGATGACGGAACTGCAGGCCAGAAATAAGCGGATGCTTGGCATGCGGGCCGAAGGCCTGCAATTCGTCAGCCCAGGGCGAAGTCGCGAGCGAAGCGAGGGACGCAGCCCTGGGTCAGGGCGCCTCCACGGTGCCAGCCCTGAAAGGGCGGCACACGATTGGCGTTTCGCCCTTTCAGGGCTCAAGACGATTCGGACCATGATTGCCCCAGGGCGACTTCCCCTGTCTTGATCTTGCCTTTCAGTACCTTAACCACGGTGGCTTTCGTGGGAACCTCCACACGTACGTGCTCGCTCAACTGGCCGACGGCTGTGATTGCCCCCTCAAAGACCACCGCACTATGCTCAAAAAGATCCTGTGGCGTGGCCTTCTTTCTTGTTATTCCCGGCGCAATGAAAGTGATACAGACTGCCAGCGTCAGGATGAGCCAATACCGCATGGTCTGGGTTCTCATAGCACTGTCTCCTCAGAACATCCAGAAGTCCGCCAGCCAGATTTGTTTTTCGTAGGCGCGGGCCTGGCCGGGTGGGGTTTTCAGCATTGCCGGCAGGAGGAGCGGGGCGGTCTGGCCCAGTTGGCGGTTGGCGAACTTCTTGAGGTGCTCCTTGGCGGCCGCGTCGAGGGCGGGTTCGTTCTGGCGGTAGACCAGGCCCAGCAGATCAGCGTAGGTCAGCTCGGCTTTGGGCGGGAGTTTTACCGTGTAGGCGGTCTTGCCGACGGCGTCGCGGACGGTCATTTCGGCCCCGTCGTCGCCGGTTTCGATGATGTCGAAGATGCCCATGCTGCTGGGGGCGCCGCGGGCGGGGCCTGAGGCGCTGAATCGCGAGGCGTTGACCCGCGACGAACCAGCCACCTCCAGGCGCATGGCCTCGGCGTATGGGTGCCGCTCGAGGTAGCCTTCTAGCGGCTCAGGCGGGGTTGCGTTGGCTTTGGCCTCGTCCTGCGGCCCGCCCCAGCGCTCGATGGCAGTGTCTTTGGCCAGGTGATTCTGGGCGTTGAGTTCTCGCTCGCCAGGCCGAATTGCCTTGCTCATCATGAACTGGAATATCTGCCCCGAGCGGCCGCGCGCCAGGTACGGGTCGAGCTTCTTTTCGAATATCTCGCTGCGCCAGGCGAGCGATGTCTTCTCGAGTGCGGCCATCGCTTCGCGCAGGGCTTTGCGGTCGGCGGGCGTGCGCTGCTGGGGTGCCGCGTCGGCCAGACAGTGCTCGGCCAGTGCTCGCCACATCAGGGCCGAAAACGCCAGCGACCGCTGCGGCGTCTGCACGGCCTTGTCCAGAGCCTGCGCCAGACCGGGGGCATCCTTTGGCAGCAGGCCCTGGCGGTACTGGGCCAGGAAGATTCCTGCCGGGTCGCTCACCAAGGCGTCGGGAACAGAGCGGTCGGCCAGGGGAAGACGGTCGTAAGAATACCCGCCCAGCGGCATGGCATACCAGGCCACGATGGCCTGTTCGATGGCCGAGGCTTCCTGCACGCCTTTGACGAGCTGTTTCACAGCGGGCCGGGTCTGCGCCGGCGCCTTGGGCGGATCGTCCGCCGCCGCGGCGTGGAGCACGCCCATGCAGACGGCCATTCCAGCGGCGGTCTTCAGGGCGGCGCCGACATGCCAGACCGAGCGGAAGCAGTGTGTACCGCTGCGCCGCTGCAGCCAGCACCCTCCGCCGCAGGCGGGGGCGTATTTGCAGGCGGTGCAGCGGCCTTCCATTTGCCGGTGGCGCAGTGCCGAGAAACCATCGCGCCAGATCTCCGCCAGCGGGCGGTCGTGAATGTTGCCAGCCGCCGTCAAGGTATCCAGCGTCGTGCAGGGCACGACGCTGCCGTCGGGCAGCACGACGCACTGTGCGATGCCGGCCCCGCAGCGGAAGGGGCTGTCGCGAAGCTGCGGTTCCCAGTCGCCGGTGTAGCCGATCTCGTCGGCCATCGTCACCGGGAAGTACGCTCGGCGGCGGGCGACGAAACGCATGAGGTCGCCCAGTTGCTTCTTGGACAGGAACAAGTCTGGCCGTTTGGCGGCGCGGCCCTGCGGCACGGGCAGGTGGATGCCCCACGAGTGTGCCCCGCTGGCGACGGTCAGGCGAAACGTCTCGCCCAAGGCCGCGAAGTTGTGCGTGGTCACCGTGGTGCCTGCGGCCACGCGGCAATTGCCCAGGCCGCTGAAGAAGCGGATGGCCGCCAGCGCCTGCTCGAACGAATCGCCGCGACCGCGGAAGGAGTCATGCACGTCCTTGGGCCCATCGAGGCTGACAGCCGCGAACCGCGGCGGATGGGTCTCGATGGCCTCGCGCAGTTCGCCGACGGGCATGATCGCGGTGTTGAGGCTCCACGGCAGGCGGCGCTGCGACAGGCATTCGAGCACCGGCCTAAGGTCCGCCCGGCACAACGGCTCGCCGCCGGTGACCAGAAACTCGCCGACACCCATATCGGCCGCCTCATCGACCAGTCGCAGCGCCGTCTCGATGGGCATGTCGCTCATCGTGTGATCGCCCGCGGCCAGGCAGTGCCCGCAGCTCAGCGGGCACCGCAGCGTGGCCATCCACTGCACCAGCCGCGGCGCGGGGGTGTAGCCATGCTCGTCAAAGAACCGCCGCTCATCCGGGTCGCGCGGGGCAAGATGATGTCGTGACGATCTGCTGTGCGTGCCCATGAGTTGTCCCTTTATTATCGTTCAGTTGGGCGCACTTCTTCGCCGGCTACTGTTTCGGGCTGTGGCCATGCCGCGGCTGCTGTCATTCGCCCCGGAACCACTTTTGGATGACCAGAAAAGCCGACTTGCAGCGGACTACTTGCAGGCTCTCACCATCCATTCCTTCAGCAGGAGGAATCGGCCATCGCCACTGCTCTTTGCCTTGGAGTGTAAACGCGATCAAAGTATTCGGTGCTCGCCCCTTCCGCTCGAGGGCGAAAATTATGTTTTCTGTGTACATAAGGATTGACGTCTGTGCCGGCAACGAGAGCGCAGGGGCTGAGGCGGGGGCGGGTGCGTTCTTGGGCGCAGCGACGCGGGTCGTCGGCGGGCGATCAGTGAGACGCTTGCCCATTGCGGTATCAAAATAGACACAGGAGTCGCCCAAAATGATTCCCGGTTCAACGCCACGGATCCGGTCATTTCTTCGTGGCCACATGTAGGAGGCCATCCAGACGCGCTGGCCGGTCTCAATGTTGATCTTGATGAGCGTCACCGGCCCCTCAATTACCGGCAGCATTCCACCCTCGACCTTTTCACTGCTCTGAGTGCAGTAAGCGAAATACGCAAAGGCGGCGTCAGGCCCCGCCTCATCCGGTTTGGGAAACCATGAACCGGCCAAAGACGCCCACGGTATATCGGTCCTGTAAAGCTCGCGTCCGGTGTCCTTGGCAAAGCCGACAAGGCCGGTTTCTGTTGTCACGATTATTGCGCGGGGGCCGAAGCATACCCATTTGGCGCCCTGCGCTCTTTTCTGCCATGCCCGCGAATTATCGAAGTGGAAGACCGTCAACTCCTCTTTTTCAACATGAGCATACATCTCGGCCACCGGATCGACCGCATCGCCTGGCTTGGTATTCAGGCGGTGGATGAGTCTTCCTTCGCTGCTTAACAAGTAGTGGTCTGTGCCTGCTGCGCCCCCGGCCGCCATCGCCGCCTGGTTCAATACCAAGAGCAGAATCAGCACTGTGCCGCACCCATATTTCGCCTTTGTCTGCAAGGGCATCCCATTCATCTGACCACTCCTTTCGCAAGCACCCTGATTTTGACGGTCAAACTAACAGGAAGTTCCATCTTTTCAACGGGTCGAAGTCGGCTCTGTGATGATGTCGGCCAGGATCGTGTCGGCGACGAAGAGGTACTCGCCGGCGAGGTGGATGGTTTCGCCCGTCACCACCAGGGCGCGCTGTGACGCGTATCGAGCGACGGTGTTGGGGAAAGCTTCGACGGGATCGGCGCCGAAGCGCGCGGATAGTTCGCTGCGGCTGACGCCTTCGATCAGGCGCAGGCCCAGCATGAGCGTTTCGGCGTAGGCGGCGCGGCCGGTGAGGCGTTCAGATGCACCAGGCGGCAAGTGTGGGTGCCATGGCGGCCGTTTTTCAGCCGCCATGTCCCCAGCCAGAGCAGCAATGTAGGTGTCCAAGTCCGGAAAATCGGACGGTTACTATTTTCCAGTGCGGCCAGAGGAAAATCGGGACGGTTACTATTTTCCAGCGCGGCCAGATAAGCATTGAGATCAGGAGCATTGGTGCGGCGCGTGCCGGCGACGTAGCTCGCGGCGGCTGGGCCGATGCCGACGTACGGGCGGTTGTGCCAGTACGTCAGGTTGTGGCGGCAGCGGCGGCCGGGGCGGGCGAAGTTGGAGATCTCGTAGTGCTCCAGGCCCGCGGCCGCAAGGGTCTCGATGGCGGCGTAGTAGCAGTTCTTCTGCGTCTGTTCGTCGGCGGGGGCCAGGCGGCCGGCGGCAAAGTCGGCGGCCAGCGGCGTGCCCTCCTCGACGCTCAGGGCGTAGCAACTCATGTGCGAGGGTTGCAGCGCCATCGCGGCCGTCAATGATCGCTGCCACGAGGCGAGGGTCTGTCCGGGGATGCCGTATATCAGGTCGAGGCTGACGTTGTCGATGCCGGCCCGGCGGACGGTCTCGACGGCGGCGGCGACATCGGCGGCTTTGTGCGGCCGCCCCAGCGTGGCCAGCTCCTGGTCGTCGAGCGGCTGGGCGCCGATGGAGACGCGGTTGACGCCGGCGGCTTTGATGACGCTCGCGACGGCAGAGTCGAGGCTGCAGGGATTGGCTTCGGAACAAAGGGGTCAGGAACCTTTTCGGGTGAAGTGGCAGTCGGCGTGTGAAAGATGATGAATGGTTGAGATCGCAGACAGATCGGTTCAGCTAGCCGCGGGCGCGGCGTTTTGGACGCTGCCCGGGGCCGCCGCGCTCGGCCGTACGGCCGAGCCTCTGGCTTCCAGCGCCCAGCCGCAAGGGCATCACTACGTCTACGACGCCTGGAACCGGCTCAAGGAGGTCTGGAAGGACGATGGCGACGGGGACCTGGAAACGACCGGCACGCCGCCGCCGGATGAGAAACTGGCGTGGTTCTCGTACGACGGCCTCAATGGCGGATCATCGCCGAGTGGGATTACGACTGTCAGTTGAAGGTCTCCGGTCGGCCGCACCATGCTGAAAGGGCGGCACACGATGGTGTTTCGCCCTTTCAGGGCTCAAAACGGTTAGGACCGTGATTACCCAGGGCGGCGCTGCGCTGTGCCCTGGGCTGACGAATATACGTCCTTCGGACGAAAGAGGGATATCGCGGCGGGATCGGCCAAAATCCTGCGTCTGTGCGTCGCAGTTCCGTTGCCGGGTTCCCGTTTCCGAAATCCCATCCTCTTAATCCTTTTCCCAATCCCGGTAATCCCGCAATCCCGCTTCCGGAGTCTGGATAAGAAGAAACCGACGACGAGGACGAGGACGAGGACGAGGACGAAAGCTCCTCTGGACCTCTGCGTGTGCGTCGCAGTTGCCGGTTCACGTTTCCAAAATCCCATCCTCTTAATCCTTTTCCCAATCCCGGTAATCCCGCACTCCCCGTCCCCGGGGTCTGGATAAGAAGAAACCGACGACGAGGACGAGGACGAGGACGAGGACGAGGACGAAAGCTCCTCTGGACCTCTGCATGTGCGTCGCAGTTGCCGGGTTCATGTTTCCAAAACCCCATCCTCTTAATCCTTTTCCCAATCCCGGTAATCCCGCACTCCCCGTCCCCGGGGTCTGGATAAGAAGAAACCGACGACGAGGACGAGGACGAGGACGAAAGCTGCTCTGCGTGCGTGTGTCCCGTTGCCGGGTTCCCGTCTCCAAATCCCATCCTCTTAATCCTTTTCCCAATCCCGTTAATCCCGCACTCCCCGTCCCGGAGTCTGGATAAGAAGAAACCGACGACGAGGACGAGGACGAGGACGAAACGTGTCGCAGTTCCGTTGCCGGGTTCCCGTTTCTGAAATCCCATCCTCTTAATCCTTTTCCCAATCCCGGTAATCCCGCACTCCCCGTCCCCGTCAGCCTCTGGTCTTTTGGTCAGGCGGTATTTGTCAAGGAAGCATCCGAAAGTTGCCGATGCATCAGGATGTTGAAATGGACATCGAGGGTTGTGCCTTCCCTGCGCTGCAGCCGCGCCTGGGAAGAGCTTGCGCGACGCGCATGGAAAGACCTATGGTGGATGGAGCCAACAACGCGACACGCCCATTGCTGGCGGTGATGCTGGCGGCGAGCCTGCTGGCCGGATGCAGCACCGAAATCGGCGAGTATACCAAGGTGGACTGGTCGCGGTTCTTCGACCCCAGCAAGGTTATCGCCAAGCCCAAGCACAAGGTCACCTCCGCGATCTCCGACACGACGGGCCTGATGGATCCGGTCGAGGGTCTGCTGCCCAACTCACGACCGCCGGAGCGGGCGGATTCCGTTTTTGACGAGCGGGAATATATCATCGGCCCCACCGACGTGCTCAACATCGGCGTGATGGACCTGTTCGTGCAAGGGCAGGAGAGCACGTTCCAGCGCGAGGTCACGCCCAACGGCTTCATCGACCTGCCGCTGATCGACAAGCGCATCAAGGCCGACGGCCTGACCAGCGCCCAGCTTCGCGAGCAGATCAAGGGCGCATACAGCCCGGAGATTATCCTCGATCCCAAGGTGTCGATCCAGGTCGTCGCGCGGCGGCAGAGCCGGTTCACCCGCGTCGGATCGACCAACCAGGGGCAGTTCTTCCTCACGCGGCTGGACACTCATTTGCTGGAAGCGCTGGCCGTCAGCGGCGGCATTCCGACGATCCCGGGCGTGGAATACATTTACGTGATCCGTCAGAAGCCCGCCGCCGAGGCGACCGCGGCGGCTGCGGCTCCGGCAGTCCTGGCTCCGGCCCCGCCGGTGGTGGCGCCCACGCCCCCGGTCGTGGTTCCGCAGCCGCCGGTAACGGTACCCCAGCCGCCGGTCGTTCCCCAGCCGCCGGTGGTGACACAGCCGCCGGTGGTGGTACCCCAGCCGCCGATTGTGACGCCGATCATTCCGCCGCTGGTTGCCCCTCCGGCGACGCCGCCTGTGCGGACCCAACCGGCCACAGCGCCGGTGAGCGGTCTGGAGGAATCGGTTCGTCGTCAGGGCACGCGACCGGCCACCCAGAGCCAGGCCTTTGAGAAGCTAAGAGATGCGTTGCCGATTATCCCGCCGGGTACGCAACGGGTTCCAGAGCGAGAAGACCTCGGTCCGCGCGAAGAGCCCCTGCGCCTGTCGGTGACGTCGGCGGCGCCCTCGGGAACCAACGCATCATCCACCGCGAGCCAGAAGTATGCTTTCCGCGACGGCCAATGGGTGAAGGTGCCGCTGTACGTGGCCCAACCCGAGCCCAACCCCGTCGCCACCGCGCCCAAGCCCCCTGCGGCGATTGTCGCGACGCCGGGCAAGCCCCTCCAGGCCGCAGTGCTGCCCGCCAAGGCAACGCCTCCGGCGGCGCCGGCGAAAGAGGCGCCCCGGCCGCAACCCGCCCTCGCCGCGGCAGTCGCGGCCCCGGCGCGACCGCTGCCGCTGCCGGAATCGCTCAAGCTGCCGGTCCAACCGGCCAAGCCCGACAGCGCCGCCGCGCCGGTGCGGGTCGCCACGTTCGACCCGCCGGCCAAGCCCATGCCCGTCCCCGGGCAGGCGCGGAACAATCCGGACATGCAGACGATTCTCAGCCGCGCCCTGGGCGCCAAGACCGCCCAGGCGTTGACCGGACAGGCGCCTGCTCCCGCGCCGGCGAGCCAGCCGCTGACGGCCCCGGTGGGGCGTGCGCCAGCCGTCGCGAGAGACCCCTACGGATGGGACGCGGCCATCGGGGCCGACCAGACCGAAATTATTGCCATCAGATTGGACGAACTTCAGAGCATCAACACCAGTATGAACATCATCGTCCGGGACAACGACGTCATATTCGTCCCCAGCCCGGCGACCGGCGAGTTTTACATGATGGGCGAAGTGGCGCGGCCGGGCGTCTACGCCCTGACCGGAAGAGGCACGACGTTGAAGCAAGCCGTTGCCGCCGCGGGCAATCTCGGCGGCGCGAGTTGGCCTGAAAATTCGATCTTGTTCAGGAGAGTCGCCAGCAACCAGGAACAGGCGATTCCGGTGAACCTGGAAAAGATATTCAGAAGCGAGGAGCCCGACATTTACCTCAAGCCGAACGACATCCTGGCGGTGGGCACGCACGTGGCGGTGCCATTCTACGCCATGGTTCGAGGCATGGTGCCCCAGATCCAGATCCAGAGCACGCTTGAGTATAGTCGAAACTTCTTTAACCCGATTCCGACAACTGGTTTGGACAGCACGCGATTCACTCGCTGGTAAGGCTGCTGGAGAATGACGCAGACATCGGACCCGACGCCCCAGGGTGCGGCAGGCGCGAGCCTCGCTGATCTGGTGGAGGATGCTTCTTCGGAGGCGTCGTCCGCCGTGTCGTCGTTTGCGTCAGGCGTCTGGGCCAAGATCATCCTGGGCGCGGGCCTGCTGGTGGCGATCAACCTCAAGCAGTTTCCCGAGTTGTTCTACAAGTGGCGCATCGACCCGAACTGGTCGCACGGGTTCATCATCCCTCTGTTCAGCGTATTCCTTCTCTACAGCCGCTGGGGCGAGATCGTCTCGGCCGAGCGAAAAGCCTGCCTGTGGGGCCTGCCGGCTTTGCTGCTGGCGGCGGTGGTCTCCCTGGCTGGATACAACTACGCCAATCCCTGGGCCGTCCAGACGGGCATGTTGTTGATGGGCTGCGCGCTGGTGTGGTACGTCGCGGGCACCGCCATGCTCCGCCTGACGTGGCTGCCGATCCTGTACCTGTTCTTCGCCCTGCCCATTCCCAACGCGTATTACGGGAGCGTGGCGCTGCATATGCAGAACATCGCCGCCGCGGCGTCGGCGACGGTGCTGCAATGGCTCGGGGTAGACATCGTCTCCAATCAAAGCAATCTGAACATCGTCAGCCTTTCCGGCGTGGCGTACCCGCTGACGGTGGCCGAAGCCTGCAGCGGCATGCGCCTGCTGATGGCGTTCGTGGCTTTGGGCGTGGCCATGGCGTACCTGACGGACCGCCCGCTATGGCAGCGGATCGTCCTGGTGCTGGCGGCGGTCCCGATCGCCATTGCCAGCAACATCATCCGCGTGGTGATCACGTGCCTGATGCACGTCATCGACAAGCCTGAGATGGGCAAGGGCTTCATGCACGACTTCACGGGCATGCTGATGCTGATTCCGGCGATGCTCATGCTCTGGGGGCTGGGATGGCTGTTGCGGCACTTGTTCATCGACGTGCCCGACGACGACTCGGACGACCAGCCCCAGGGAGGAGTCGCTTGACCTCCAACCGCACAACTCAGGCAGGCGCGCCGGCGGGGATCTGGCGGTGGTGTTCGGCGAACCGTCACTTCAGCGTGGCGGTGGCGGTGCTGGCGTTGACGTGGGTCGCGACGGCGGCCGTGGGGTGGATCGTGAAAATGCCCGTGGTCTGGCCCAAGGGCGTGGAGGTGGATCCTTCCTTCCGCCTGACGAGCCTGCCGGACACATTTGGTTCCTACGTGAAGGTTACCGAGGACGGGGTGCTTTCGCCGCAGGGTAAGAAAGACGGCAATCCCGACGGCGAACTGGTGTTTTCGGAAAAGGACCTCGAGGCGCTGGGGTACGGCAACGCCTTGGACGAGCAGCGCTACCCCCAGCGCTGCAGCGGTTGGTACGTCTCGCGCATTTACGAGAACAAGAGCGCCTCGCCGCAGGATCCCTACCGGTACTGGCGGCTGGACGTGTGCTACTACACCGGATCGCGCGACCAGGTTCCGCACGTGGCGGAGATTTGCCTCCAGGCCGGCGGGGCCAGCGTGGACACGCAGGGCAAGGCTACGTTCGATTTTCCGCATCTGCCCCAGCCCTGGCAGAAGGACGTCGAGATCAACCGGGTGCAGTACAGCGGTCTGCGCGGCAGCGGGGTGGACTACTATCTCTTCTCGTGCAACGGAAAACCGCAGACCGACCGCCTGGTCGTGCGAGCGGAGATGTCGTACCCGTGGGTGCGTCATAATTACTTCGCGAAGATTCAGTTTTCGCCGTTGGGCGCTACGGCCAATGCGGCCGAGTCCGACGCCGCCGCGGCAGCCTTTCTGTCAGCGGCCATGCCGGAAGTGCTCAAACTGCTGCCCACGCCGCAAGACATCGATCGGATGGACCAGGCCTACACGCATCCGGACGCCCAGCGTCCATAGCAATCGGAAGAACCATGGCAAAGAAGAAGAAGATCAACAAGACGGTCGTGATTATCCTCGGAAGCATCATCGTGCTGGTGTTGGCCGGTCTGACGTGGCACTGGCGCGAGAAGATCATGAACCGCCTGTTTCCCAAGGACCCCGTAGCCGCCGAGAAGCGGGGCGACGAGTCCCTGGCCGCCGGGAAGTTCGGCCAGGCGATGGATGACTTCCGCGAGGCGTATGTCTGGTATCGCGATCCGTCGCAGACGGCGGAGCGCAACCGTGCGGGTATGAAGAAGGTCAAGGCGTGCTTCTACCGGTACAATCCCCAGATCGACACGGATCCCAGCGTCACCCAGACGCAGCGCCATGCGGCAGGAAGTGAAGGCTTTCAGACGCTGGTGAAGATGGTTCGCGATGACCCTCAGAACGTCGAAGCGCGAAAAATGCTTTGCACCATCTACTGGGGCCAGGCCCTCCAGGCCGTCAGGGACGGTAAAGGACCCGACTGGCAGTCGTTTCTGACCCACGCCGGCCTCCTGCTGCAGCAGACGCCCCAGGATCATGAAGTCTGGTTCCTGATGGGACGCGCGCACAGCCAGATGGCCGGCGACAAGCGTGACAAGGAAGAGATTCAGAAGGCCGTCGACGCCTATCGCAAGGCCTTGTCGATATTGAAAGACGAATCGTATTACCGCGAACTGGCCAAGTTCTACGAATGGGCGGGCGACAACGCCGCCGCTGAAGCGGTGTACAAAGAAGCCTTTGGCTCCGTGGAACCCGCCAATCGCATGCTTCTGCGAGTGGGATACGCCCAGTTCCTGCGGAACACCAATCGCAGCGATGACTGCCTTACGGAACTGCAGGTAACCGTCAAGGAAAACCCGCAGAAGGCAACAGCCTACATTGCCCTGGCCAACTTCTGGTTGGCCGAGGCCCAGAACAACCGCCGCGTGCCCGATCCGGCGCTTGTCGCCAAAGCCGTAACCGTCCTGCTGGAAGGGCTCAAAGCCAGTCAGGATGACCCGCAGCTCCATTCGGAACTGGCCAGGGTCTACATCGTGCAGCAGAAGCGCGACGAAGCCTGCGCCTTGCTGCGACAGGGCATCGCCAGGATTGACGCGGCGCTGGGGAAACTGCCGGCCAAACCGGCCGTCCCGGCCACGCAACCCTCGGCGGCGGAGCGAGAGCGGTATAGTCTTGAGAAAGCCCGTCCCGCCCTGGTGGCGATGCTGGGGATGGCGTTGATGGATCATGTCGAGTTCACTTCCGGCGACACGTCCGCGCAGTTGACCGAGGCGAAGAAATGCCTCAAAGAGATTGAAAACTCGGCCAAGCCTCAGGAGCGGGCCCGCCTGGCGGGGCGCATCGCCCTGATGGAAAACCGCCTCGCCGACGCGGCGGGGCTGCTCGAACAGGCCCACACGCTGTTCAAGGAAGACCCCGAGAACCGCGTCAAGGGCAGTCCCGACATGCGGACCGTCAACTCGCTGGTGCGGGTGTACATGATGCAGCAACTGCGGGGCAAGGCCGAATCGCTCGTCGACGAAGTGCTCAAGGCCGATCCCAACAACGTGCAGTGGTTGATCCAGAAAGCCAAGATCCAGATGGACACCAAGCGCCAGAAGGAGGCGCGGGTCTCGCTGGAGGGGGCCCTGCGGATCGACCCGGCCAACAGCGAGGCCAGGAATCTGCTTCAGGCGATCCTGGCCGGAAGCGAGGGGCGCGGGCTTCCCGCCTCGTTCGAGCCTTCCGATCGCGCTGTCGCTTATGTGCTCGAGAGGGTGCGAACGCTCAACGCCGACCAGAAACCGCTCGAGGCCCAGACGCTGCTGGAACAGCTCTATCAGAAAGCCCCCGCCAACCGCATGGTGCTGGCGAGGCTCTATGACGTCTACATGTTCAACCGCCAGAGCGACAAGGCCCGCCAGTTGCTGCAGAACGCCATCGCCGCCGATCCCAAGGACGAGTCGCTCAAGACCGCCCTCAGGTTGATCGACGCTCCCGTCTCCGAACGCTTCGCCTCGCAGATGGTGATGCTCGACAAGGTGACCGACGAATTCCAGAAGAACCTCGCCAAGGCCGACCTGAGCCAGAACGCCGGGAACAAGGCGGACTGGGAGAAGTATCTCAAGGCCGCCGATGCGGCCAAACCCGGCAGCGTCGAGGTGCTGGGACGGCAGTTCCAGGCCGCTACCGCCACCGGCGACTTGGCGGCGGCCGAGGGCATTGCCGCCAAGGCCAAGGCCTCCAACGCCGACGGGCTGAACGGTCTGCGTTTTCTGGGCGACCTGGCCCGCCTTCGCGACCAGTACGACCAGGCCATCAGTTGCTACGTCGACGCGCTGAAACTCCAGCCCAACAACCTGGTTCTGCGCGACTACCTGGGCCAGTGCTACCTGAAGACCAACCAGGTGGACAAAGGCTGGGCGGAATTCGACCGCTGCGTCAAGGACGATCCGGCCTTTGCCTCGGCGATCAAGTCGCTGGCGATGATCGCCCAGGCCCGCGGCAACATCGACGAGTTCAGCCGGCGGATCGAACGCCTGCACGAGTTGACTCCGGATGACCCCTACGTGCGCGAGAATTATCTGGGCGTTCTGGCGCGGTCCATCGACACCCGAAAAGATGCCCTGACCGAACTGATCTCCCGCCGCGAGCAGATCCTGCGCACGGCGCCCGACGACATGAAGAACATCCTGGGCCTGGCCGTTCTGTACGAGCAGGACAACCGCCTCCAGCGGGCCGAGGAACTCTACCGCAGAGTCTTCGACAACGCCACTCTCGACCGCCGCTATCGCACGGCGGTCCTGGGCGAGTTCCTCGTGCGCCAGAAACGCTATGGCGACGTCGACACGATCTATGCCGCACTCTTGAGCGAACAGATGCCCGCCGGCGAAAAGGTCAAGGCCTACCTGGACTATGGACGGCTTCTGGCCCAGCACAGCTTCGACCTGGCGGTCGCCGCCTATCAGAAGGCGCTGGATCTGGATCCCAACAACCCGCAGCCTTATCGGGAAATCGCCCAGGTGATGGCGATGCAGAAGAAACTGCCCAAGGCGGCCGAGTTCCTGGACCGTTCGCTGAAAGTCCAGGACGACGCAACCACCCGCTCGAACCTGGCGCAGATTTACATGGAAATGAAGGATTATCCTGCCGCGCTGGCCCAGGCCGACAAGATCATCGCCGCCAACGCCGACGCCACCGGCGGATACATGCTCAAGGGCGCTATCCTGGGCACGCAAGCCCAGTATGACCAAGCGGAGAAGATGTTCACCAAGGTCCTGTCCATGGAGCCCAACAATGCCCAGGCGCTGCTCAACAGGGCCCAGGTGATCCAGGCCCTGCCCGACGTCGGGCGGGCTAAACTGGACCTGGCCGAGGCGCAGCGCATGAATCGCGATCCTGCCCTGGGCATGCAGATCGCCCGCGTCTATGCCTCGATGGGCGACCAGGACGCCGCCATCGGCGCCTTGCTGGTGGTCAAGGACCAGCAGCCCCGCCATCGCGAGGCCATCGGTAGTCTGATCAACCTCTATGTCGCCAGAAAAGAACTGGAAAAGGCCCAGCGCCTGATCGACGAAGCCGTCGGCTATTACCCCAACGACGCGGCGATACGGTTGGAACGCGCCGCCCTTCTGAACATGAGAGGGCAGAAGGACCTGGCGATGGACGAGATCGTCAATGCTCTGAAACTCGCCCCCGATAACGATCGCGCCGTCGAGATGTACCTGGCCGCTCTGCTCAACGACAAGCGATACGACCAGGTGATCGAGGCCGCCAAGACCTATGCCGCTAAAGAATCCATGGCGCCGATGCTGGCGACCCTTACCGGAAGAGCCCTGGTGGGACTGAACCAGATCCCCCAGGCCGATGCCCAGTTCAAGCTGGCCTTGCAGAAGACCTCCGGAATACAGACCGCCGCGGTCGTGACGGAGATTTCGCGCGCCTACGGCAAGGACTCCATGGAGAAACTCATCGCCTGGCGAAGCCTGTGCCCCAAGAGTGCCGAATACCGCCTGCGCCTGGGCGAGTTGATGCAGGGACCCGGGCAGGATCCCCAAGGGGCTGTGGCGATCTTCCAGGAAGCCCTCGCGCTGACGGCGGACAAGTCACTGCAGGCCGAGCTGTGGTGCAAGATCGGCACCCTCTACCAGGTCTCGGAGAAGATCAAGAGCTCCGCCAAGGCCGCCGAGGCCTACGAGAAAGCCATCGCGGCCAATCCCAACCATCTCCAGTCGCTCAACAACCTGGCGTACATGAACTGCGAAGATCTCAAGGACTACGCCAAGGCCGAGGACTACGGCGCCCGCGCGTATCGCCTCGCGCCGGCGGACCCCAACATCCTGGACACCTACGGGTGGATCCTGTGCAACACGAAGAAGTATGCCCAGGCCGAACCGGTGCTGCGCAAAGCAGTAGAACTTGGCGCACGCAAAGCCGTCTTCCTGTATCATCTGGGGTGTCTCTATGAGCAGACCGGACAAGCGGCCCAGGCCCGCAGTCTCTTTGAAGAAGCCCAGAAAGTGGCCGCTCCGGGGGACGGGAAGACCCTCCAGCAGGAGATTGACGCCGCCGTGAAACGCACGGGCGGCGGAAGGAAGTAAACATGCCTCCAATCCAGATGCGCGATCGATATCCGCTGGCGCGACCGCTGGCTGACGTCCGGCACCGCGCTGCGCCCGCCGCGACCGGGGCGACTGCGCCCGCCGGCGGGCTGACCGGACGCGATTTCATGCGCATGCTCCGCAAACGCAAATGGTGGGTGATCATCTGCGTGGCGGTCTTCGGCTCGGGGGCGTTCACCGCCACGCTGCTGTGGCGCCAGTTCGCGCCGCAGTATCGCGTCAAAGCCGACCTCTACGTCAATCCCCTTCGCCAGCAAACCAACAGTTTCGTCCAGCCCAAGGGCGAGTTTACCTCCGACTCGGCCGGCACGGCCCGCCTGCAGCACGCCCGCATGATCGGAACGCCCGAGTTTCTCAGGGTGGCTTGCGACGCGCCCGAGGTCACCAAAACGCGATGGTACAAACGCAATAAGGCCAACGCCGTCGATCTGCTCGTCAGCGGGCTCTCGAACGACATGTATCAGGACGAAAACCGCCTGGGAATTTCCTTCACCAGCGTGGCCCCGTCTGACGAAGACCGCGGTGACCTGGCCGAAATCCTGCGAGCCATCGTCGAGGAATACGTCCGGACCATCAAGGAACGCGCCGCAAGGGACGTCACCGAGAGTATCGCATCCTTGAAAAAGCAAAAGGCCGGCCAGGAGGAGCAACTGGCCGATCTGCGACGCCGGGTGGGAATGCTCGGCCTGGCGGAGATGGGCACCATCGCCAACCTCATCCAGACCAAAGCCGCCAAGCTGGACACCATCAACCAGGTGAAGATCCAACTCGACCTGGAGCTTCAGGCCGCCCAGGGGCGGCTCAATGATCTAGACCAGAAAAAGGCTCAGGGAAAGCTTGCAGAAAGCCCGGAACTGGCCATTCTTGTGGAAGATGACCCGCAGATCCGGCAAATGCGCGACCGGGAAGCGATGGCGCAATTGAGCTTGGCCTCGTTGCAGGCCAGCTATGGTCCCAAAGACCACCGCGTGATCCAGGCCCAGGCCAACATCGCCACCCTGGCTGAACAGATGATCCGTCAGCGGGCCGCCGTGCTGGAGAGCAAGTATCTCAGCATGCGGCCTCGCTACGAGGGCGATGTCAATCGCATCACGGCTCAGAGACTTGCCCTGGCCAAACAGGAACAGCCGGTCAACACCGATATCCAGACCCTGCAGAAGAACCTCAAGGAACTGCAGGATCTCAAGACGCAGGAGAACATCAAGCAGGGCTACGTCCAGAAACTCGACGAGCAACTGCTGGTCTTGACGATCCGCGAGAAGGAACTCACCCCCGTCTGGATGAGCCAGGCGCCCACGCCGCCGGTTGTGACCGACATCGCCAAACCGCTATGGTCGATGATGATGGCCGGGGGCATCATCGCCGGGCTGGTGGTGGGCCTGGGCCTGGCGATGGCGCTGGAGTTTCTCGATAGCACCGTCAAAGGTCCCCGAGACCTCACGCGCCGGCTCGATCTGCCGGTGCTGGGGATTATCCCGCACGTGGAAGACCTCGAAGAGAGTTTCCGCGAAGTGGCGATGGCCTTCGCCGAACATCCCGATTCGATGGTCTGCGAAGCGCATCGACAGATCCGCACCACGCTGCAGTTCAGCAGCCCCGCCAATCAGCAACGCAGCATCCTGATCTCCAGCGCCATGCCTGGAGAGGGACGCACCACCCTGACGATGAACCTCGCCCACGCCATCGCCCGCGGCGGAAAACGCGTCCTGGTCGTCGACGCCAACTTCCGCCAGCCGGCTCTGCAGCGCCTCGTCCCGGCCTGCCCCGAGCGAGGGCTCAGCAACGCCTTGATCGGACAGATCGACTGGCGGTCGGCCGTGGCGGAACTCGAACCGAACTTCGACGTTCTGGGGGCAGGACCCCTGCCGCCCAATCCCGCCGAACTGCTCGGCAGCGAGCAGATGCTCTCGATCCTCACCGAGATGACCGACGCCTACGACCAGGTGCTCCTGGACGGCGCGCCGTGCGTGGTCGTCACCGACCCGGTAGCCCTGAGCACCCTCGTCGACGGCGTCATTATCGTCGTCCGCGCCGGCGCCAGCACCAGCGGGCTCGTCCAACGCGCCCGCGACCTGTTCACCCGCGTCGGGGCGCACCTGTTCGGCGTCGTGCTCAATGCCGTGCGCGCCGAGGCCGGAGGCTACCTGCGGCAGAACTACGACACGTTCTACGAGTACCGCTCCCAGGCCACCCTGCCCGCGCTGCCGCCGGGGGCGGCCGCTGCCTCCACAGGCTCTGGGCCCGACCCGGCGTCGTGACCTGCCACAGAGCACATAGAGTACTTCTTGATCCGGAGATCGAGTTAGCCGCTGAGGTCGCTGAGGTCGCAGAGGGAAGAAGTCGCTTTTCTTTCGGCCTCCTCAGCGTCCTCAGCGACATCTGCGGCTATGTACTGCAAGAGAGTTGAGCACACCCGGCCGAGCCTTAACTGGGCGGCGGTTTCCTTGACTGCATGATGGCTCTGACGGTACAGTAAGCCTCTCCCCGCGGAGGGTGCGGGATTTTTCGGATTGGCCTTGCCGGGCGACTATGATTTCAGGCAAGGCGGACGGACCAGCGCCAGCGTAGCTCAACGGTAGAGCACAGCTTTTGTAAAGCTGGGGTTGTGGGTTCGATTCCCTCCGCTGGCTTCAGGAGAGATGCGCCTATGATCGACACGCCGGCGCCGGCACCGACATTCAGCCTGCACAACCGCACGTTGTGGATTCCCCGCATGACGCACATCGGCGCGCGGATGGCCGCGGCGGCCTTTCGCTCGCAGGGCATCGACGCGCGAACCACCCCCGAGAGCGACGAACGCACGCTCGAACTGGGCGGCCTCCACACCAGCGGCGAAGAGTGCTACCCCCAGAAGATCACGCTGGGCAACTTCCTGCGCATCATCGAAGCGCCCGACTTCGACCCCGACCGCCACGCCTTCTTCATGCCCACCGCCGAAGGCCCGTGCCGCTTCGGCCAATACCGCGAGTACCTGCGGCAACTGCTGGACTCGATGGGGCACAAAGACGTTCCGGTGATCTCGCCCTCCAGCCGCAACGGCTATGAGGGCGTCAGCGCTCACGCCACCGACATGGTGCGCCTGATCTGGCGGTCGCTGGTCTGCGGCGACATCCTGCGCAAGATGCTGCTCAAGACCCGCCCCTACGAGACCATCGCCGGCGCCTGCGACGAAGTGTACCAGTGGAGCATCGAGCACATCGAGAGCGTCGTGGAAAAGCCCGGCGTTTCCGCCCGGGCGCGCCTGGGCCAGCTCGTCGAGGCCATGATGCACTGCCGCGACCGCTTCCGCGCCGTGGGCGTGCGCTACACGCAGGATCGCCCCCTCATCGGCGTGGTGGGGGAAATCTTCTGCCGGCTTAACACCTTCAGCAACTACGACGCCATCCGCCAGATCGAATCTCACGGCGGCGAGGCCTGGCTCAGCGACGTGGGCGAATGGGTCTGGTACACCAACTGGTCGCACAAGGCCCTGCTGCGGCGCGACGGCAAGACCGTGTCGCTGGAGATGCTGGGCGCCTTCATCAAGAACGCCATCCAGCGCCGCGACGAACAGTGCCTGCTGGCGCCGTTCAAAGAAGATTTCGAGGGCTACGAAGAACCCCACGATATCCACCACGAGGTGCTCGATCCGGCGTGGCCGTACCTGCCCGCCGACGGGGCCCTGGGCGAAATGGTGCTCTCCGTCGGCAAAGGCATCTACCTGTACGAGAAGGGCGCCGACGGCATCATCGACATCAGCCCCTTCACCTGCATGAACGGGATCGTCTCCGAAGCGGTGTATCATGACGTCGCGGCAGACCACGACGGCATCCCGATCCGAAATTTCTACTTCGACTCCTCCAGCAGCAACCTCGAACGCGATCTGGATATCTTTATCGAACTGGCGGTCAGCTATCAGAAGCGAAAGACCAAACGACGCCGTTTTCCGAAGTGTTTTTCCGTGTAACCGCAAGGGCCGGCGCAGGACAATCCGTACATGATCCGCCGTGCAGAACAGACCGCCTCAGAAACGCCCCCGCCTCATGGGGCCGGGGTCGGCCAGGATTGCGCCGCCCTGGCCGATCACCGCCGCCAGATTCGCCAGTACGCCCCGGCTGTGGCGCCGCTGCCTTACGCCACCGCCGCCACGTGCCCCACGTGCCATGACGTCGTACACGCGGTGTTCGACTGGGCCGACCCCGCCCGCCCGGGCGGACAGCTTGTGCTGACCTGGCACTGCCCCGCGTGCGGACAGGCCCGGGCGGTGCATCATGACACGCTCTGGTCGCAGCCCGAAAGCGACTTTCCCGGCTCCGCCAGCCACACCTTCAGCGGCTGGAAGGTGCCTCCCGTCCTGCGGCGCCTTCCGCGGACGGTGCAGAGCCTCTGCCCGACGTGCGCCGCCGCGGTCGTCGGGCGGTACTTTGTCCAGGACGGCGCGGTCTGGATCGAGAAGACCTGCCCCGAGCACGGCTACGTGCGAGACTGCATCAACTCCGACGCGCTGCTGTACTCCAAGGCCGCCTGGTGGACCTTCGCCGAGCACGGCGGGCAAGAGTTCCCCCACAAGACCGGCGCCAGCCAGTGCCCCAGCGACTGCGGCCTGTGCGACCACCACCTCTCCAGCCCGTGCCTGGCGCAGATCGACCTGACCAACCGCTGCAACATGCGCTGCCCGATCTGCTTCGCCAACGCCGGCGTGACGGGCGTCGTCTGTCAGCCGGACTACGACCAGGTCGTGCGCCAGCTCCAGGCCCTGCGCGACCTGAGGCCCTACCCGTGTACCGCCATCCAGTTCACCGGCGGCGAGCCGACGATCCACCCGGACTTCCTGCGCATCGTATCGACCGCCCGCGACATGGGCTTCTCGCACATCCAGATCGCCACCAACGCCATCAAGATGGCCGACCCCGACTTCGCCCGCGCCGCCCACGCGGCGGGCCTGCACACGCTCTACATGCAGTTTGACGGCGTCGGCGAAGATGCCCATCGCCACACGCGGAACTATCCGGGCATCTGGGCCAAGAAGCTCGCGGCCATCGAGAACTGCCGCCGCCTGGACATGAAGATCTGCCTGGTCCCGACGATCCTCAAGGGCGTCAACTCCGACCAGGTCGGCGAGATCTTCCGGTTCGCGGCCGCCAACACCGACGTCATCAGCGGGATCAGCTATCAGCCCGTGTCGTTCAGCGGACGCATCGACGAGCAGCAGCGCATGGCGCAGCGATACACGCTGGGCGACCTGGCGCACGACCTGGCCGAGGCCTCCGGCGCCAGCGCCCTGCGCGACATGTACCCGCTGAGCATCGTCGTTCCGCTGGCGGAGTTTCTCGAGGCGCTGACGGGCAAGCCCAAGATCCGCCCCAGTTCGCATCCCGACTGTGCGTTCGGGACGTACTTCCTGATCTCGCCCGAGGGTAAGCCCTATCCGTTCCCGCAGGTGATCAACGTCGAGGGCATGTTCACCGAGATGAACCTCATCGCCGGCCGCATCAAGGCCCGCGGGCGCGTGAGCTGGCTCGACCGCATTCGTATCGTGCGGATGTTCAAGCGGCACTTCAACCCCGCCGCCGCGCCGCCGGGCCTGACCGTCAAGCGGTTCATCCGCTCGCTGCAGGGCCTGGTTGACAAGAACCTCGGGCGCGGCGAGGGCGAAAAGCAGACCTACAAAACGCTGCTCTGCGCGGGCATGCATTTTCAGGACCGCTTCAACTTCGACGCCGAACGCGCCCGCCGCTGCGTCATCATCTATTCCACGCCGGCGGGGATGTTCCCCTTCTGCACCTACAACTGCGGACCGGAATATCGCACCATCGTCGAGCAGCAGCATGCGGCCGCTCGCTTGACGCCGCCGGCCCACGCCGCCCCCGCGCAAAGCGCCGCCGAAACCTCATGAGTGCTCCAGACCCCAAAGCCCGTGGCACAGCCTTTCCAGGCTGTGATTCTAAAAGCTCTGAATCCGACAACAGCCCCAGGCTGGAAAGCCTGGGCCACAAGTCGTACACCGCCGCCGGGCGGCACACCACGGCCGCGGCTATCGGCAAGGAATATCGTCACGAGTTCCCCGCCTCGGACAACCCTGACAAGCGCTGCACGCGCGGCGACGACGGCGGCCTGACCAGCGGCCAGTACGTCCGCTCGAGCCCGGTGCTGGCTGACGAGACCACGCCGGCGATGCTGCAGATCAACTACCGCCACCCGATCGAGCGATGGGTGGGTACGCGGCCGTTCCGCTGGCTGCTGCGGCGGTTGAGCATTGATGACTCCGCCGGAGCGACGGCGCTGGAGCGCGTGATTGCCTCGTACGGCGATCCGGCGGCCTCGCGCTGGACGAAGGTCAAGTACTGGCTGCTGCACAGGATCATCGACCGCTTCCGCGGCGCCACCGACATGGCCACGTTCCGCCAGAAGCTCGCCGGGCATCGCCCGACGCTGCGCGGGATTGTGATCGTCGCCCGCAGCGTGGGCAAGTTCGGCCTGACCGTGCCGCAGAAGTTCGTCGCGCCGCTCTTTGCCGTGTGGAACTTCACCAACCGCTGCAACCTCGCCTGCCGCCACTGCTACCAGGACTCCGATCACGCCGCCCTGGCCGACGAGCTGACGCTGGAGGAAAAGCTCGCCCTGGTCGACCAGATGGGCCGCGCCCACATGCCGATGCTCGCCCTGTCCGGCGGCGAGCCGACCATCAGTCCGCACGTCATCCCCGTGCTCGAGCGAGCCAAGAGCTATGGGATGCACCTGACGCTGGCCACCAACGGCACGACGATGACGCCGGCGATGGCGGGCAAGCTCGCCGCGGCCGGGCTGCGATATGTGGAAATCTCGCTGGACTCGACCGACCCGGCCCGCCACGACGCCTTCCGCGGGCAAAAGGGCATGTGGGAGAAGTCCGTCGCGGGCGCGCGGGTGGTGGTCGCCACGCCGGGGCTGCGGCTGGGAATTGCCATGTGCGTTCACCAGGGCAACTTCCACGAAGTGCGGGACATGATCGCCTTCGCCGAGAAGCTCGGGGCCGGATGCTTCGCCCACTTCAACTTCATCCCCGTCGGGCGCGGGCTGCGGATGGTCAGCGGCGACATCACGCCCGCCCAGCGCGAGGAGCTGCTGGCGATCCTCAACGAGAAGATGCAGGCCGGCGGCATGGGCGTGATCTCGACGGCCCCGCAGCTCGGCCGCGTGTGCCTGGCCGGGGCGGCGCTCGAGAGCGGCCGCGCCGCCTGCAGCCACGCCGGCAGCGGCAGCGGCGTCAAGGCGCGCGTGGTGGCCAAGTACCTCGGCGGCTGCGGGGCGGGGCGCACGTACATCTGCATCGAGCCCAACGGCAACGTGACGCCCTGCGTGTACCTGCCGCATCGCGTGATGGGCAACGTGCGCCAGGGGCCGCTGATGGAGATCTTCCGCACCAGCGAGTTCTGGGACATCCTCAACGACCGCGACCATCGCCTGCACCACTGCGAGGTCTGCGCCTTCCGCAACTACTGCGGCGGCTGCCGCGCCCGCTCCGACGCCTACTTCGGCCAACTCCACGGCGGCGACCCCGGATGCATCTTCAACGACAAGCACTGGCAGGCCCTGGTCGATTCCGGCATCGCCGTCTCCGCCGGCGCCGCCGATAAACCCGACGACATCAACCTCCCCCCGATGCGCCACGGCTTGGCATAATCCATAGCTCGTGGCTATCGTTTCAGATTGGCAGCAGGTAGAATGATTCAGGCTCGACGATCCCTGTTGCCGATTTTATTAAGAGGGAAGAGGTAGATGGTTACCATCGCAGGCAATATTCCGGAACTTCTTGGCAAAGGCTTATATACGCCAAGTGAAGCAGCCAGGCTCACCCGGTTGGGTCCTTCGACTGTCCGCCGCTGGATAGCGGGCTACAGTTTCAGGTACGCCACGAGCATGGGTCCTAAGCGCGGGTATAGTGGATCCCTGATCCATTCCGACATCCCGCGCATTGACCGGCACATGGCTCTTTCCTTTCTGGAGCTCATTGAAACCTACATCGCCGGGGCATTCTTGAGAACCGGAGTCTCGCTGCACACGGTGCGTCTGGCGCATCGTCACGCCGTTGAGAAGCTCCAAATGCCGCATCCCTTTGCGATGGAACAATTCAAAACCGATGGGAAGGGTATCTTCCTGGAGCTTGAAGGGGAGGCTCCGGGCAGCAAGGCTCTCTTGGAGTTATCGCGAGTGCAGTATGCCTTTCCCGAAATATTGGCAGAGTATTTGGAACTGATTGACTTCGACAGGGAAACTGAGCTTGCATGCCAATGGTGGCCGCTGGGCAAGAAACTCCCGGTCGTAATAAACCCCGCCATAGCGTTCGGGTCCCCAGTCATCGCCGGCACCCGAGTGACCGTACAGGCGATTCTAGATGCTTTGGATGCTGACGAGACCGAGGAATCCGTTGCCAAGTGGTTTAGTATCACGCGGCGCGAAGTTGACACTGCAATCTTGCTGAAGAAGCAGAGGCTGGCGGGGTGAAATTCATATTCGACGAATGCATCTCCAGCAGAATTGCCCAAGCTCTGCAGGCTTTGGGCGAGCAAGCAGTTTCATCTGCCGATCAGTGGGGAAAAGGCGCTTTGGACCTGGAATGGATTCCATTGGCAGGAAAACAAGGTTGCTGTGTTGTTACGGCGGATCGGCTCAAACGACATGAGCGCGCCGCCCTGACTCAACATGACGGCCGGATATTCCTGCTTGCAGTCAAGAATATCGGATTTTGGGACCAAGTCAGGCTTGTCATCAATCGTTGGCCGGAAATAAAGGCGATGGCTGATAACTTGCGCCCTCCTTTCATGGTCCGCGTCACCGCTCGTGGCAAGCCCGAGCGAATCATCTAGAGTGAACAATGCGAGCATTCCTCTCGAAAACGCCAACCGTGTTATTCCCCGTGATTGTGGCAGTCGCTCTGGGATGCGATGGTGGCTCGAAACCATTGCCCAAAGATGACGAACCTCTCTGGCCAATGGAAAATGGCTGCATGACCATTCTGTCGGATACCCCACACGGCAACATCACTCATGTGAGGCTTGTCTTTGACCCTGGCGTTCTGGCAGCCGCCAGGAAGATGTGGGACGACAGGAAAGTAGCGGGGACGCCAGGGTCAGCCACACAATCCAGCAGTAATTCCCTTCTGGCTCCGGACGAAGAAGGCGAATTTCAGTACCTTCTTTCTGGGGCGGAGATATTGGCAAAGGCCGGCAAGGGCAAGCCAGTCCCGGATGTCCTGGTGGAAGCGTGGGCGATAAACAAAATCTGGTATTTTTGCCAAGTGCAAATGAGTGGCCGCAAAGTCACGCGGAGTATTCTATCCAAGCCGATAACACAGACTGTCAGAGAATCGTTCTGGTGGTTCAAGGATGAAAACGGAACGCCAGTTCCTGCAACAACCTCATTTGATTTCGTTTTTCCGTGGCTCATATCACCCGAGTCCGCCAGCTACCCTGATCGCGGCACGCCCGGCATTGATGTCGCTTGGGGCCAAAAGCATGTTCCGGGATTCGTGCAAAACGAACGTGTCTTGCTGGCGCCGGGACTTGGCCCTGTTGCCTTGGGTGATTTCGCCGCGAAAGGCTCTCAACACATCTGGACGTACGTTGCACTGATATACATTCCCTCCAAAGGCCCTGTGATCAGAATGCCACGGCCGCCTATGATAGTCAGGAGGGAGGGTTAGAAAAAGGCAGCCAGTTTTCCGGCAACCGTCTCGCCTTTGAGGCGTCCAATCTTTCATGTCGTCGCAATAGGGCGCTGATCCGGCCGATAAGCTAGTAGTGCCTTGGGCGTTGTCGTAGAATACTTCTGGCCGCCGGGTGGGGCGGCTTTGGAAGGTCCATGCCTGCAGAAAAGAGCAGCCTGTTTCTGGAGTACAGCCTCCGGATGACCAAGAATCGTCTGCGCCTGGTCAGTCTGGGCATGGCGGCTCTGATCATGCTGACGATCACGGGGGCGTTCGTCCTGCTGGTGGTCGTGGGCGATCATGTCGTTCCCGGCGGTCTGCCGTCGTGGCTGCGGTGGGTGCTGCGATGGGTGTACGCCGCGGCGATGGCGGCGCTGACCGTCCTGGCCATCATCCGCCCGCTGGCGCGGCGAGTCAGCGACCTCTACGCCGCACGCCTGATCGAGAAGGCCCACCCCGAGTTCCGCAACGACCTGACGGCCAGTCTGCTCATCAAGGCCGACGGCAAAGTTCACCCCGGTACGCTGGCGGCCATCCGCCGCCACGCCGCGGCCGAGGTCGCCTCGACGGACGTCGAGTCGGCGGTGGCCACGCGGCACGTCCGCCAGGCGGGGATGGTCTTCGCGGCCACGCTCGTGGTGTTTCTGCTGTACGCGGCGTTTTCGCCCAAAGACGTGATGCCCTCGATTTTCCGGGCGTTCGGCGGCGAGGGTCCGCCGCCGTCGCGGACGAAGATTCTCGATATTAAACCCGCGCCCGACGAGGTGGTCATCGAAGGCCAGAGCGTCACCTTCGCCGCTCGCATCGTCAACGGCTCGGGCGAGGTCAAGGTGCATGTCAGCCGCGACGGCGGGCAGACGTACCTCGATGACCACGCTATCACGATGCGACTGGCCGACCCCCAGACGCGCCGCTACGAGGGCCTCTGGGAGCAGGCGGCCTCGGCGGCGGGGCGGGCGACGTTCAAGATATCCTGCGACGACGCCCAGACGCGGCCGCAGACGCTGCTGGTGCTGGCCAAACCGCTCATTCGTAACGTTCAGCTTCGGGTGACGTGGCCGGCGTATACCAACCGCGGGACGCGTCAGGAAAGCGGTGGGCGCATCGAGGCGCTGCGCGGCAGCGTCGTCGAGGTGCAGGCCCAATCCAACGTGCCGGTGCAGTCGGCGTCGATCCTGTTCCAGAAAGCGCCGCCGGCGGTCATGAAACACAACCAGAACGACCTGGAGGGCTCGATCACCGTCGCCGACGACGAGCGGTACCACATTCTGTTCACCGCTTCGCAGGGCTCGCAGAAGGGCCAGTCGATCTGGTACGACATCAAGTCGCTCCAGGACGCGGCGCCCAAGATCAATCTCGTCGAGCCCACGCGGCGCGTCGAGCTGACCACGCTGGACAAGCTGCGACTGGCGGCCGAGGCCGTCGATGATTACGGCATCGCCAACATGACCCTGGTGATTCGCAACGGCCAGGCGTCACGCCGCATTGACCTGGGCTCGACCCCGCTGCCCGGGCGCCAGAGCCAACCCGTCGAGCAGATCATTCCCGTCGCCGAGCTGGGCGCCGCCGGGCAGACCGTCACCTGCCATATCGAGGCCCGCGACTATCGCCCGCCGGGCGGACAGCTCGCTTCCAGCGAACCCTTTGAAGTCGTCATCCGCCAGCCGGACGCCGCCGCCCTCGCCCAGGCCGCCGAAGTCGCCAAAAACGCCGAGCAGCCCCAGGCCCCGCCGCCCGCGGCGACGCAGCCCGCCGCCTCCGGACCCGATCAGCCCGCGCCGGCACAAGACGTGCTGGCGATGGCCGACAAGGACCGCCCCGCGATCGAGACGCTCACGCAGGAACTTGCCCGCGATGCTGCCGCCGCCGCGGCCAATCAGAACGGGCCCGACCAGGCTGCCCAGCAGCCTCAGCAAGGCGACGCCGCCGCGGACAAGGCCCAGGCCGCTCAACCCGGCGATGCCGCCGCCCCGCCCGCCGCCGCCGCTCATAATGGCGCCCAACCCAACGCCGCCCAACCCAACAACCAGGTCAATCAGCAGCCAAACGCCGGACCCGATGCCCAACAGGGCGCCGCCGGCCAGAACCAGGCGGCTCAGAACAACGCCCAACAGGCCGCCGGCGATCAGCAGAAACAACCTGACGCTCAGGGTCAGGGCGGCGCTGGGCAACCACCCGCCCAGCAACAGGACGCTCAGCAACCCGGCGCCCAGCAACAGCCCGGCGATCAACAAGCCGCACAACAGGCCGGCAATGCGCAACAACCTGCCGGTGCCCAGCAGCCAGGCGCACAACAACAGCCTGGTGGGCAACAACAAGCAGGCGCACAACAACAGCCTGGCGGGCAACAACAAGCAGGCGGGCAACAGCAGCCCGGCGGGCAACAACAGCAAGGGGCGCAACAACAAGGCGCAGGCCAACAACAGCCCGGCGGGCAACCGCAGGAAGGCGGGCAACAGGCCGCCGGCCAACAACCAGGCGCAGGTCAAGCTCAGGGAGAGCAAGTAGCGGCCGCAAATCCCGGCGAAGGTCAACAAGGGCAGCAGGGCCAAGGTCAACAAGGCCAAGGGCAACAAGGCCAAGGACAACAGGGTCAAGGCGAGCAGGGCCAGGGTCAGCAAGGTCAAGGCCAACAGGGTCAAGGGCAACAAGGCCAAGGGCAGCAAGGCCAGGGGCAGCAAGGTCAAGGCCAACAAGGTCAAGGGCAACAAGGTCAAGGCGAGCAGGGGCAAGGGCAACAAGGCCAGGGGCAGCAGGGACAAGGGCAACAGGGCCAGGGGCAGCAGGGACAAGGGCAACAGGGCCAGGGGCAGCAGGGTCAAGGCCAACAGGGTCAAGGCCAGCAGGGACAAGGGCAACAGGGCCAGGGGCAGCAGGGCCAAGGCCAGCAAGGCCAAGGACAGGGCCAGCAAGGCGAGGGTCAACAAGGTCAGGGACAGCAAGGGCAAGGCGAGCAGGGCCAAGGCGAGGGCCAGGGACAGGGCCAAGGTGAGGGACAGGGGCAGGGCCAGGGCCAAGGACAAGGTCAGGGCCAAGGTCAGGGTCAGGGACAAGGCCAGGGTCAGGGACAGGGACAAGGCCAGGGACAAGGACAGGGCCAAGGACAAGGTCAGGGCCAAGGCCAGGGCCAGGGACAAGGCCAGGGACAGGGACAAGGTCAAGGACAAGGTCAAGGACAAGGACAAGGTCAGGGCCAAGGCCAGGGACAAGGCCAGGGCCAGGGTCAGGGCCAGGGGCAAGGACAGGGACAAGGTCAAGGGCAAGGCCAAGGACAAGGACAAGGACAAGGCCAAGGACAGGGGCAAGGCCAAGGACAGGGGCAAGGACAGGGACAGGGTCAGGGCCAAGGTCAGGGTCAGGGCCAAGGCCAGCAGCCGGGTCAGGGCGGGGCGGGGTCGAGTGCGGCCGCGGGTTTGCATGAGATGACCGGTGGGGGCGACTCGAACTCGGGTTCGGCCGATGCTCGCGACAACGTTCAGATGCCCCCGGGATGGCAGAATCTGCCCCCGGCCGATCAGGAGCGGCTCAAGTCCATCGGAAGGGCGATCAACGAGGCCCAGAACCAGATTCGCCAGGACAAGGTCGAACCGGCGTTGCTGGCCAAGCTGGGGATGACGCAGGACGAGTTCGGCGCGTTCGTGGAGAAGTACGCCCAGCACTTCGAGAAGGGCCCGCGCAAGGCGGCCCGCGAAACCACCCTGCCCGGGCGGACCGTCCCCAACGCCTTCGAATTAAGCGGCAAGGACGGCCTGCAGAAGGGCAAGAGCGTCGAAGGCGGCATCGAGGCCCAGGGCGCCGAGAAACTCGACAAGGACCAACTCCGCAAACTCTACGAGTCGCGCGCGGCCGAAGTCTCGCCGGAATATCGCAAAGGCGTCGAAGACTACTACCGCTCGATCAGCGAAGGCCAAACCGACCGTCCCGCCGCCGCATCCCAGCCGAAGTGATAACCCGCAAACCGGCATGCCCCGCAGTGGAACATGAACCTTTGGTTCACCCAGGCAATAGGGGTACGACAGGTGTAGGCAACCGGCGAGGCTTGGATGTCAGCACGACCAGGCCGCCAGCGCACTATGGAGTGCGGCAGCCATAGCTGCCGCTTTCAGAGTTTCTCAAGACCCGCGCTGCGCACCGCAGGGCAATCGCATCAAAATGTCGGGAGCACAACACGCGGCGGCATAAGACAACAACGCCGCGGCGAGCCGACTCTGTCGGAGGTCCCCCCCGATGGCGAAGAAGCCAAACCGCCGGCTGGAGACCCCGGTGTTTTCCGATGACCGGCCAGATCCACGCGATCGGCGAGACTTCGCAGCCTGATGGTGTAATGGCCTGCACTGATGGCTTTATCTCCCTACAATTCGTTGGACCGGTACAGGCATAATACTTCCGTCCTGTTTACCCACAAAAAGGGTTCTCTTAGCCTGTGAGAAGAAGAGCTTGACGGTACCCGGGAATTGACCGATGGCCCTGACCTCTCCTGTCGATACTGATAGTTGGTATAATTCTGAGGTGGGGCCAGACGCAGCGTAAATCGTGTCTTCGCCACTAAAGGCAAGAGCGTGCAAGGTGGCAGCCTTGTCCAGTGTGAATGTCGCCAGTTTTCGGCCGTCCTGTACGCGCCAGACAAAGACTCCCTTACCATCCGTTCCCAGGGCCACTAACTCAGAGCTTGGGCTAAAGGCAGATGCTACGCCCCATCCTTGCGCGAAGCGGCGGATGTTTGCGAGCGAATCTGGGCGCATCAAAGCGAAGTCACCCGAAGCAACTATCGCGATCGTTTTCTGATCTGGAGATAGTTCCAAATGCTGTACCAATTCATTAAACCCCCGCTGAGATGGAAAGACAGCGGGGCTTGCCGTTGTTTGCTGGGACAGCAAATCTACGCATATGACCGCCGTTCGCGTTGAACCCCAGCGGGCATTGATCCAATGATCATACACCAGGACATTGGTTCCAAGTGCGGCATGCCTCATTGTCCTGTCCTGCAAGCTCACCACATTCCTGGCTTTGGCCTCGCCCTTGGAACAGGTATATAGAACACCTTGCCGGGTTATCCATGAGACTTCGTCTCCTTGCTGTTGTCTTATGTCCAGCACCCGATCATGCTCAGAATGCCCTCTTTTGACCACATCAACGCGGCCGTTCGCATAACTCATGCTTTTAACTGTTCCCACAGCATTGCCCCAAAACAGTCGACTGTGGTCAGCTGTTTCAGCAATTGCTGTTACCTCGCCAACTATGCCTTCAGCAGGAATTGTCACAGAAGGGCCCTTCCGACCTTCCCGCGTAGGCGAGAGAAATAGGATGGCCGCCATGATGCTCGCTACGAAGAAGAGCAGACCGGCTAAAAGCCAACGGGATGTATGCGAAAGCACCATATTTCCATCCAGTTAAGGAATTTCATTAACTTCCACGTTTGCTGCGATGCCGGGTCCACATCGCGACGCATCTGCATTCCTTTCCTTGGCAACCTTAGCTGCCACATAACTGCCCGTTGGCCGTTCACACCCCGCACATAGCAGGAGTCCTACCGCTGCGATACCCATCAGCGCGAGCTTTCTTGAATATCCCATCTTGCCTCCTGTCACTTGCCATGTTGCCGGCGCTGTCGTGCGGGGGGGGCGATCCACGAGTTGCCGGTGGATTCCGTGATGGCGCTGCCGAAGGTTTGAACCATTGCCCACTTCTCCCGCATCGGCGGCCGCCGGCCTGAGAACAGTTCTTGACCGCATGATTCTGTCCGTCACTGGCGGCCTGTACTTTACTATCAGACGCAGGTGCGGGGGATTTTCTTTTGGGAAAATTGGGAAAAACGTCCTTCAGGACAGAAGATTTCAGAGTTCATATAACCTATTGATATAAAGGCGGTTACAGTAACGCAACCACCGTAAATTGATAAGTCTTGTTAAAACAATAGGTTGCAGTCGTGGGGCCCCGTAGATTTCCTGCCGCCGTGGGGGGGGACGGCTGGCGCTTCCCGCGAAGTGCTGTGAAAAGTACAACAAAGTGCAAGGAATGTGCAAGCCTGCTGTTGGGGGTGACGTCCGAGCGTCGGGGACATGGCGGCTTGAAAACGGCAGCCATGGCACCCGGCGATGCTGCGTGCCGCCATGTGGGGGGACGGCCGGCGGGTCCCGCGAAGTGCTGTGAAAAGTACAACACAGTGCAAGGAATGTACAAGCCTGTGGCAGATCACCAGGGGACTGCCTGGCTAGGCATCCCACATTTCCTGCCCTTGGCGGATGGCCTTGGGCGGGGAGAGGATCTCGTGCAGGACGATGGCGCTGCGGGCGGTGTCGGTCTTTGCCAGCACGGCCGCAAAGGGCGACGTGACAGCCTCCTGCGCCTCCTGAACGACCCTGACGTTCGGGGCGCCCATGCGGCGCTGGCGCGAGGAGTCGGCATCGGCCATGCGCTGCTGCTGGTGCAGAAGCTCCTGGTCGACCCTGTCGGCAAGGTCTTTTTCGGGACGCCCTCGTCGCTGGGGGGCGGGGCGTTGCGGCTGGGTTCGGGGCAGGGGCGGCGGCGGTGCGGGGGCAGGGGGGCGTTCGTCTTCCAGAACGATCCCAAGATTCTGCAGTGTCTGGCGGAGCGCCTGGCTGCGATCCTCTCCCATGTCTGCCGCGGGCCCGCGAGGCCTGGGCCGCTGCGGCTGCCCTTGGCCCTGCTGGGCGGGCTGCTGGGCTCGGCGGGCCTGTTCTTCCTGGGCCTCCTTGGCCTTGGCAGCAGCCTTTTTGACCAGGCTGATGATCACGGCGATGATAATGCCGACGATCACCAGCACGTTTTCGGCGTCGGCCAGGATCTGGATGTTCGCGATGTCGGTCACGTGAATCTCCAGGGCATTCACCGCGGAGATCGCGGAGAACGCAGAGAAGAAGGAGCAATATCGGGAAACTGGAACGAAGGCCTCTTCGTCAGGCCGGTTCCCATTTCCCACATCCGTTTCTACTCAGCGGTCTGGGCGACCTCTGCGGTGAAGAAATCTGCGGGTTATTTCGTCGGCGTGCTGGGCGGACCGGACTTGGTCTCGCCGCCGCCGATGGTGTCGCGCATCTTGGTATCGGCCTGGATGTTCTTCATGCGGTAGTAGTCCATGATGCCCAGGTTTCCGTTGCGGAAGGCCTCGGCCATCGCCCGGGGCACTTCGGCCTCGGCGAGCACGACCTTGGCGCGGTTTTCCTGGACGAGGGCGAGCATTTCCTGCTCGCGAGCCAAGGCCATGGCGCGGCGTTTTTCGGCTTCGGCCTGGAATCGGCGTTTGTCGGCCTCGGCCTGGTCGGCCTGCAGCTTGGCGCCGATGTTCTCGCCGACGTCGACGTCGGCGATGTCGATCGAGAGGATCTGGAACGCCGTTCCGGCGTCGAGGCCTTTTTCGAGCACCTTCTTGGAGATCATGTCGGGATTCTCCAGGACGCTCTTATACGTCTCGGCCGAACCGATGGACGTGACGATGCCCTCGCCGACGCGGGCGATGATGGTTTCCTCGGTGGCGCCGCCGACGAGGCTGTCGATGTTCGTTCGCACCGTTACGCGGGCCTTGGCCTTGACCTGAATGCCGTCCTTGGCCACGGCGTCAATGGTGACCTTGCCGCTGGCGGGGTTGGGGCAGTCGATGACCTTGGGGTTGACCGAGGTCTGGACGGCGTCGAGGATATCGCGGCCGGCCAGATCGATTGCCGTCGCGAGGCGCCAGTCGATTCGGATGTTGGCGCGGTTGGCCATGATCAGCGCCACCGCGACGTTGCGGACGCGTCCGCCGGCGAGGTAGTGGCTTTCGAGGTCGCCGGTGGTGATGAAGTCCAGCCCGGCGCGGACGACCTGGATCTTGCTCAGCACGATCGTCCGCGGGTCGACCTTTCGCAGCTTCATGCCGATCAGTTCGCCCAGGGTGACCTTCGCGCGGGCGAACAGCGCCTGCACCCACAGGCTCAGCACCGACAGCGCCACGGCGAACATGATCAGCAATACCACGCCCATGACGAGGAATATGCCGATGAGCCACCACTGCGGGCCTGTTTCTTCCGCGGCCGCCAACATCAATTCAATCATTGCTCTACCCTTTCATCAGATGAGCCGTTCACTTGCCGAACGACCACATCGCTGCCGTCGGCCTTGATCACTTTTATCGTTGAGCCTTTACCAATGATACCGCTCTCGGAGCGGGCGAAGACGCGATGCCCGTCGATGCGGACCGCCCCGCTGGGTCGCAGCATCGTCTCGGCGAGGCCGGTCTTGCCGACCATCGATTCAAACGCCGCCGCGTCGGGCGTGCCTTCGCCGGCGGACACCTTGACGTTCTTGAGATACAGCCAGTTGCCCACCCGGGTGTTGGGCAGCACCTTGACGAAAACCCACAGGTACAGCCCGCCAAAGCCCAGCAACCCCAGCAGCACCAGCACGCCGGCCAGGTTGCCGAGGGTGAACGCCTGCCAGACCGCCACGGCCGCCGCTATCGACGCCATGATGGTCAACAGCCCCATCGAGGGCGTGATCAGCTCGAAGGTCATCAGGACGATCGCCAGGATCGCCATCACGATAATGAGCGTAACCGTTCCCATCTATGCTTCCTCGACGACCACGCCGTTGCCGTCGTGGCGGATCACTCGCACGCGCGTGCCGGCGGCGATTATAGAGCCCTCGCTGGCCGCGTCCACCAGATCGTCGCCGAATCGCACCTTGCCCACCGGGCGACAGACTCGCTCGACGACGCCGACGTCGCCGACGGCGATGCGCTTCAGCGGCGAAGACTCCTCGACCGGCGGGGCCGGCTCGACGTGCGTCGCCGCCAGCACCAGGCGGTTCACCAGCGGCACGCGGGGCAGATACCTCGCCAGCAGGGCGATGGCTATCGTCGAACCCACCATTGCGATCAGCAGCGCCGCCAGGCCGGTGTTGAAGATGCTCCAGTCCAGGTTTGTTTTGGGCATCGGGAATTCCGTCGGGGCGTTGGGGATAATCATCGCCAGCAGAGCGATGATGACGATCAGCCCGCCGGCGGCCCCGAAGATGATGTACCCCGGCAGCACGAAGATCTCCACTGCGATCAGCGCCAGCCCGACCACCAGGGCGAAAATCTCCAGCGGGTTGGCCAGGCCCATCAGCACGCGCGACAGCACGATCAGCACCAGGCAGGCGATGGCGAGCGTTCCGGCCACCCCGAAACCCGGCGTCTGGAACTCCATGTATCCCAGCACCAGCATCCCCATCACGAGCAGGCTCTGGACGACTCCGGAGTTCATGAAGCGGATGAACTTCTGTCCGGCGTCGTCCTTGAGCAGCTTGGGGTCGCCAATGACGTTGAAGTGCGTCGCCAGGGCGTGCATGTCTTTGAAGACATTCTTGCAGAATCCGTAGTCGACGGCCTGCTCGGTCGTCATGGTGAGGATGTGGTTCTTGGAGTCGATGGTTCGCAGGAGCAGCCACTGGGATGTCTCGGGCAATTTCTCATCGACTTTCTTCTGCCACTCGTCGGCGTCGACGAACTGCAGTTGCCCGGTATCCTTGTGGCGTCGCAGGGAGACCTCGATTTCCTTGGTCATCATGGCCTGGACGAGCAGGGGATCATATCCGCCCTGGCGGGCGAGGTTGTCCAGCAGCGTCTTCATGTATGATTCGATCTTCGCTCGCAGGTCCGCGGGCATCTGCTGGCCCATCATGACCGGCATCGAGTCGCCGATCTTGCCGTTGGGGACCATGTCGATTTCGCTGCAGGCCAAGGCGATGACCGCCCCGGCGCTGATCGCCTCGGGATTGACGAACGCCACCGTGTACACGCCGGCCAGGTCCTGCTGGATCAGCCGCGCGATGTCTTGCATGGCGCCGACGGCTCCGCCGGGCGTGTCGATGTCGAACACCACCAACTGCGCCTCGGCCTTGATGCCCAGCACCTTTTGGCGCATCGTCTCGTACATCGGCTCGTTGATCTCGTCGTGAATCTCGATCACGTAGGCCCGCTCGATCTTGGCCGGGAGGGCGGGGCGCTTCTGCGCCGGCTCGATCCGGGCGAACCAGCCCTCTGCCGTGAACCGCGCGTCGGCCGGGGCCGCCGGCCAGCGCGCCGGTCCCGTCTGCGGCGCCGTCGCCGTCGCACGCGTCGCCGCCTGCGGCTGGGCCTCGATCAGGTTCGACCAGACCAGCAACCCCAGCACGACGGCCAAGCCGCCTCGCCGGATCGCCCGCACCGCACTTGAACGACGTGTGATTGACTTACCCATTGCGAGGCATTCTATGCAACAACCGCCGCCCGCACAAGATAGGGCTCCATCATTTTCCCGCCCGCCTCGCCGCTCCCTTGTGTCGCCCCTTCGGGGCTCTGGCAAATATGGATCCCGTTTCCGGGGGCTCACGCCCCCGGCCAAGATATATCGGCCCGTCGGGCCGAGGAAACTGAAAGCAGCACAGAATTAGCTCCAATGTCCTGTCTCAAAGTCCGGCCTCAAGAGGCCCGAAGGGCCGCCATATCTTAGCCGGGGCCGTCAGGCCCCGGAGACATCGCTCCAAATAAATGTCCAGCCCCGAAGGGGCGGCACGTTTTGCGCCGCAATGAAAGCGCTCAAGCCCAAATGTATCTCTTGTCGTATTCGATCTCGTTCAACTCCAGCAGCGTGATCAACTCCTCCTGAAAGCTCTTCTTCTTGTGGTGTTGCGTCTGGCCCAGGACATACCGAACAACAGAATTCTTGACGCTTTGCGAGACGGAAAATGCGGCGTAGCCATCCTGCCACGCAAAGGACTTCAGGCCGGGCAGAGTCTGATGAATCCATCTTGAACTATTCGATTTGAGCTTACCCACAAGACTGGCGACCGCTGCCGTTGGCGGAGCAATCAGGGCAACGTGAAAGTGGTCAGCCATGCCGTGAATGGCCAGCGGGATGCCTTTCAGATTACGAACAATGCCGGCGATGTATTTTGAGACCTCGCTGATCTCGTTTTCTTTCAGGAAGGGTTTTCGTTCTTTGGTCGAGAAGACGACGTGATAGATCAGGTTGGTGTTTGACATAGCGCACTCCCTTGTGTCGCCCCTTCGGGGCTCTGGCAAAATATGGATCCCGTTTCCGGGGGCTCACGCCCCCGGCCAAGATATATCGGCCCGTCGGGCCGAGGAATCGCTTCGATCTTGGGACTTCAAACGTTGTTCTATTCGACTCGCTCGGGGGCAACCCCCGCGGTTGCGCCGCCAGCGACACTAACCCAACTTCCGCAGTTATAGATTTATGCAGATTATTTTCGGTCGATTTGTGCAGGAATGGCGGTGCAATGGCGGCATTCTGCTACCCCAAAGGGTCTTTTCACTTGTTTTGGATCCGATCAGCCCG
>JBDKTA010000016.1 GCA_039680605.1 Planctomycetaceae bacterium
TTGAATACATCGAAGTGTTTTACAATCGTAAACGGCTACACAGTTCGATAGGCTATGTCAGCCCCGAAGCGTTCGAGGCGGGCCTGAATTGATACTTCGGCGCGCCCACCATTCGTGGGGAAGCCCAGTTCTGTTCGTCCTCGTCCTCGTCCTCGTCGTCGGTTGTTGCTTTCCAAAGCTCAGGGACGGGGAGTGCGGGATTAAGGGGATTGAGAGGATTAAGAGGATAAAACAGGGATGGGGATGGGGGAGAGGGTTCTGTTCGTCCTCGTCCTCGTCCTCGTCGTCGGTTGTTGCTTTCCAGAGCCTGGCGGCCTTTACATGCTGTTGTTCTGAACCCAGCCGATGGCGTACTTGAGCAGGTCTGACGAACTGGCCAGGCGCAGCTTGCCCTTGATGTGCTCGCGGTGCGAATCGACGGTCTTGGAACTGATGTGAAGCCGCCGCGCAATGTCGCGCGTGGGCAATCCGCCGCCGATCATCTCGAATATTTCCAGCTCGCGGTCGGTCAGCGCGTCGAGCGAGCCGGCGCTGGCCGCGCGACCCTGCACGAACTTGCGGACCACCGATGCGGATATCTTATCGCTGACATAAAGCTCGCCCGCCACCACCTGCCGGATCGCCGCGATGACCTTCTGCGGCGCTTGTTCCTTCGTCAGATAGCCGCGGGCGCCGGCCCGCAGAACGCGCTCGGCGAAAAACGCCTCGTCGCGCATCGACAGCACCAGCACCAGCAGGCTCGGGAAGCGCACGGCCACATCTTTGATCAGGTCGATCCCGCTGCTGTCCTTGAGCGAAAGGTCGACGACCGCCACGTCCGGTTCGGTCTGCTTGATCATGGCCAAGGCTTCGGCGGCGCTTGAGGCCTCGGCGCAGACCTCCATGTCGCTCTCTTTGCTGACCAGCATGGCGATTCCCTGGCGGACGATTGGATGATCGTCCACAAGGAGCAGACGCGTTTTCTTGTCTTGCGTTTCCGGCGGCTGTGACATAGACCGCAAAAGCTAACCGCACGACCACCGCCCGTCAAGATCGGATAAGGCCCGTAAATTCCGCACGGCCCTCTGCAGCACTGCAAAAGCAACAACCGACGACGAGGACGAGGACGACCACGAGGACGACAAGTACACTCTCCCCCAGCCCCGTCCTTGTTTTTGTCCTCTTAATCCTCTCAATCCCCTTAATCCCGCACTCCCCGTCCCGGTCTTTGAAAAGCAACAACCGATGACGAGGACGAGGACGACCACGAGGACGACAAGTACACTCTCCCCCAGCCCCGTCCTCGTTTTTAATCCTCTTAATCCTCTCAATCCCCTTAATCCCGCACTCCCCGTCCCGGGCTCAGAAAGAGACGCTTTACGAGCTTTCCCTAGCCCCTCTGGCAAAGCCCCCCCCGCACAATGCAGTGTGCGTCCCGATTGAAAGAAAATCATTTGCGGCCACAATGACTGTGCTTTCAACGTCGGAGTTTTCGTCCGGCGACGTCGGCGAGCCGCTGCCGAGTAGGCCGGCACAGCGGAAGTTTCCAGGAACCCAGCAGAGGTAACGAACACGCGAGTCAGGCCGGATGGACCGTATGAGTTCAAGGCCCTCCTCAAAGGAATGATCATGACCCCCTGCCCCTTTTACGAAAACCAGTGCAATGAGTTTTTCGACAATGTGGAGCAGCTCTCGTCGCGGCTGGCGACCCGCACGCGGAGCTTCTACTGCATGGACAAGTACCTCAGTTGCGCGCGGTACATGCTGCTGAGCACCGAGGCCGGCGCCGAAACGCCGGTCTCGATGGGTCCGTGGGACCTGCTGCGCGTCAGCACCATCGCCGCACGCGTTCAACATGATCTTGACACCGACTGACTATTGGAGACTGCTCATCGTGAATACCATGCTCTGCAGCGCGACCGCTCCCTCGGCCACACTCGATTTCGACGCCCCGTCCGCTTCCCTGCACCCGCGTCAGCCCAGCTTGCACGCCCTCGAGGCCGACCTGACGCTCTACGTCAACGATGAATCGTTCGAGGCCCCCGACGCCGAGGAGCGGTTCTGGGGCCCCGACGCCATGCGCGTGCGGATCAATCGCTACCGCCTGGCGCCCCCGGTCCAGGACGACGAGTGCGACCAGCCTCGGCGCGAGCCCACGACGACCCTGAGCGTCACCGAGGAGCGGTTCATGTTCCTGCGGTACAACTACGCCAAGTGCCGCCTGGCGCAGGCCCGCGACGCGCGTCAGCGGCGGGCGATGTACCTCTGGAACTCGCGGGCGCGATGGGCGCGGTCGCAGATCATCCACGCCAACCTGGCGCTGGTTCCGGTGATGGCCCAGCGGGCGATCAACCGCGGCGTCGACTTCGACGACCTGCTCTCGGAAGGGTACCTGGCCGTGATGCGCTGCGTCGAGAAGTTCGACGTCTCGCGCGGGTACAAGTTCTCGACCTACGCCTGCCGCTCGATCCTGGCCAGTTTCTCGCGCCTTCAGCGCAAGGCCCGCACCGTTCGCAAGTACATCATCTGCGAGTTCGACCCGGAGTTCGAGGGCAGCGACCACCCCCAGACCGTCCACGACCAGCAGCACACCGACGCCATCGAGACCGTGCGCGAGGTGCTGACGGGCAACTCGGCCAACCTCAACCCCGCCGAACTGCAGGTCATCCAGAAGCGCTTCCCCATGACCGGACCGGAAAAGGGCCAGACCCTCGCCCAGGTCGGCAGCATCCTGGGCCTCTCGCCCGAGTCGGTGAGGCAGATCGAGAAACGCTCCCTGGCAAAAATCCGTCTGGCGTTGGAGAAATTTTTTGCAGCCTGACGTGCCGAATGTGTAAATATAGAGGCTGTGGCACGAAGGAGCCTCCAATGAGAGCATCAGTAACCGACAACTGCACCGGCTGTGGCGTCTGCGCGGATATCTGCCCTGAAGTCTTTGAACTCGGCGACGACGGCCTGGCTACGGTTATCAGCGAACCGTCCGACGAAGACGTCGTGGCCACTTGCATCGAGGCGGCAGAAACCTGCCCCGCCGAAGCCATCCAGCTCGACGAGGAAGACGACTAAATGATCCCGTGGCACAGGCTTTTCAGCCTGTGACCTCACAGCCGGGACCTCACAGCCTGGAAAGGCTGTGCCACCGGGACCACGGGCGTCCCGCCTATGCTCTTGTCTGTGTGGCATGGGCGTCCCGCCCATGTTCTTGCTGTTTGCCCATGGCGACCCGCTTCGCGTGTCGCCATGCCACCCCCACAGTCAGGGACACGCACAACGGAGTTGTGCGTGGCACCCGTTTAGTCCACCGGGCGGTTGTCATAGCCGATCTGATTGTCCCGCAGGCCGGCCTTTCGGCAGGCGCGGACGGCCTGGGCGACCTGCTGCACCGTCGCCTGTCGATCGCCGCGGATGAGCACCCACACCTGCGGCTGGGCGTGCAGCTCCCCCGCCAGCCGCTCGGTCAGGCTCTCCAGGTTCATCGCCCGCCCGGCCACTTCGTAGATCGATTCGCCGCCGGAGCGGCCGCGGATCAGCACCACAAGCTCATGACGCACCGGCGCCGCCGGCAAAGGCTCGACCTCCACCGGGGCGAACTCCTGCCTCAGCGTGTCCAGCGCCAGTTCCACAACGAGCGGCCGCGCCCAATACAGAACCCACTGCGGCGGCGACGATGCGTTGGCCGCCAGAAACATGCACCCGATCGTCGCGGCCAAGCCGTACAGGCACGCCCCGACAGCCGCCACCGCCGCCGTGACCCGAGGCATGGCGATCACGCCCAGCACGAACGCCGCGGCGCACAGAGCCACCGCCGCCCCGGCCGCAATGGCGACCATCAACGCCCCGCCGCGCCAGGAGTCGCAACGCCAGATCCCCGCGGCCGCAATGACCGGCGGAATCGCCATGGCGGCGATCAGGACCGACATCGCCCAGAAGCCCACCAGTTTGTCGCGCCGCACCATGGGCCTATTGTCCCCCATGCCGAGTCCGGCGGCAACATCCGCCTATGGAGTGCGGCAGCCCTGGCTGCCGCTTTGGCTGTTTCTGAGACCGGCTTGCGCGAAAGGGCACTCCCCATCCCAACAACATCCAAAGCGGCAGCTGCTGCTGCCGCACTCCACAAGTCACTCTCGCAGAGCTTGCAAGATGTGCCTTTTTCTGCAACCATGGCAGCGATGACGTTTCGCTCTGTAATTCTGGGCCTGGTTCTGGGCATGCTGCTGGCGGCCTTATCGTACCTCAACGAATGGGGTCTGCACCTGGCGCCGCTGGCGCACAATCTGACCATGCCGGGCGTGCTGGGTCTGATGCTGCTGGGCCTGCTCGGGCTCAATCCGCTGTTGCACGTGCTGCGCCTGCGGTCCGTGCAGCGAGGGGAATGGGCCACGATCGTCTCGCTGATGATGGTCGCCTCGGTCATCTCCGGGCCGGCCCTGATGTGGCAGTTCAGCGAGATTGTCCTGATGCCCCAGAAGGCCAATCACGACGCCCCGGAGTGGGGCACGAACAGGCTGCTGGACTACGCCCCGCCGGGAATGCTCGTGTCACCCGGCGGGCAATACGAGGAGACGGTCGACGGTTTCATCCGCGGCCGCCAGCATGACGACTACGGTTCGCTGCTGAACATCGTGCCCTGGCAGGCTTGGAAGGGCACGCTGCTGTTCTGGATGCCGCTGGTGGTGCTGGTGTTTGTGGGAGTGGTCTGCCTGGCGGTTGTCGTGCATCCGCAGTGGGCCAATAATGAGCGCCTGACGTATCCGGTAGCGACGCTGACGGCGGAGCTGCTGGAGGGCCCCTCCCCCGGGGGCATTTTCCGGCGCAAGCTTTTCTGGCTGGGCACGGGCCTGGTGCTGGTCATCATGGGCGTCAACGCGGCGTCCGTCTGGATCACCAAAGAGACATTCATCCCGCTGGATTTCAGTTTCAGGGCTGTCATGGAGCATTACCCTGCCCTGGGGGCCGTGCCCCGGATGGGGACGCTGCTGACGCCGCGGATCTTTTTCGTGGGGCTGGCGCTGGCGTTTCTGGTCAACAACGACGTCGGTTTTTCCGTCGGGATCAGCCACATCCTGTATTCGGTGGTCGTGCTGCTGACGGCCCACACGACGCTGAACTGGGGCTGGGCGGTGCTGGAGGCTCCCTTCTGGTCGTCGATGGTGATGGGCTCCTACGTGGGCATGGCGATCATGCTGCTCTACGCGGGGCGGTATTACTACTGGAACGTGTTGCGGCGGGCGTTTGGTTTTGCCGGCAGAAGCGACGTGACAGCCGCCACGACCTGGGCCTGCCGGGCGGGCCTGCTCTGCGCCGCCGGCAGCGTGATCGTGCTCAAGAACGCCGCCGGACTGCCCCTGCCGGCGGGCATCCTGTTCGTCCTGAGCCTGGGACTGCTGTTCCTGGTGATGACGCGCGTACACGTCGAGACCGGCGTGTTCGTGCTTCAGCCGGCGTGGTGGCCGCTCGGCGTGGCCATCGGCATTTTCGGCATGGCCGCGCTGGGTCCGCGGGCGGTGCTGGTGCTGGCGATCCTGTCGGCCGCCTTTGCCATCGACCCGCGCGTGGCGATGATGCCGGTAGTTTCAAACGCGCTGCGACTGGGGCAGTTTGAGAACATCCGCCCGGGGCGCATGGCGGGCTGGATCGTCCCGACGATCCTGCTGGCGCTGCTGGTCGGCGTGCCGGCCGTCCTGATCACGCAGTACTACTTCGGTCAGAGCGGGCATTTCTTCTGGGCGCCGACGGTCTCGCAATACAGCTTCAATATGCTGCTGCGCGAGTTGGGGCACTTCAACGTCGGCATTCCCACGCCGGAGTTAGGCTTCCGCATTGATCAAATTGCCCCGAGCCAGCAATTCTTCACCTGGGCGCTGGTGGGCCTGGGACTGGTGGTCGGCACGGCTGTGCTGCGCCTGAGGCTGACGTGGTGGCCGATACATCCGGTGCTGTTTCTGATCTGGTGTTCGGACACGATGCGTCCGCTGGCGGCGAGCTTCCTGCTGGGGTGGATGATCAAGCAGGCCGTGATGAAGTTCGGCGGCGGCAGCGCCTTCGTGCGGTTCCGCAACCTCTTCATCGGCCTGGCCGCGGGTGAGTTCCTTGCCGGCATCCTCTGGGCCATCATCGGCATGTCGTACTACATGTCCACGGGCAAGAACGTCCCCGAGTTCAAGATCAGCCCGTTCTGAGGCATTCACCGCGGAGTTCGCGGAGAACGCCGGCGAAAATGGGGACTGGCTCCGCAGCGAAGCGAAGGTGACTGTCCCACTTTTCGCCTCCCCGGCCCCCGGCGGCCGCCAAATCCGAAATCCCAAGCACGAAATCCGAAACAAACAGCAATTCAACAATCCCAAAACAGCAAAAAAACAACAATGCAAAAGAAACGGTTCCCGCCCCCGTTTGCACCCTCCCCTCGTCGCCGCAAGGCGACCCTGGAGTGCGGCGGCCGCGACGCCGCTATGGATGTTTTTCACACCCGAGCCCAACCCCGCCGCCCGCGGTGCGCCCCCCCCACCCCCCCGGCGGCCGCCAAATCCGAAATCCCAAGCACGAAATCCGAAACAAACAGCAATTCAACAATCCCCGATAGCCACAAAAGACACAAAGGGCACAGAGGGGGCACATGTTACAAGAAAAACACAAAGAATTTTATGCCCGGGCTGATAACCGACAACTGAGAGCCTGGCTAGGCCCCCCCAACGGGGGCGAATGAACAACGAAGAGTTGCCACAAAGATCACAAAGCCCACAGAGGCCCCAATCCGCCAGACGAAGATGCGCGCCCGTTTATCCTGGAGTGCGGTGGCACCGACACCGCCCTGGCTGTTGTTCTCCCTATTAACGCCCTGCTCATTCTCCCCGATCCACAAGCCCGCGGAGCGGGCGCCTGATAGTAGCCCCGGGTGGAGCCGAAGGCGCAGCCCGGGGTAGCCGGCCCCCCAAAACATCCTCAGAACCCCCGAAGGGGGCGATTGAAAAAGGGGGACCGGCCACAAAGGACACAAAGGGCGCAAAGGGGGGCTGTGTTACAGAAAAGCAAAAAATCCCGCGACGGCGACCTGAAGGTATCCGACCTCTCCGCTCGTAGTGCAGGACCTTACGCGACACCCGCCTCGAGCCCTCTGGCGAACTATTAAGTATTCCTTAATAGTTGCCCAATGGTCCAAACAAGAAATGCCCGCGAACCGCCATCTGAATCGAGGTATCTGTCCACCACCAAAAGGCCGCTTCAGCGGCCTTCGTCCCGGCGCAAGCCGGGGTTAGGCCAGAGCTTCTAGCTCTGGCAACGCCAGTCTGCACCATCCCGCAATCCCGGCCAGCCCGCTTAAGCGGGCTTGAGGCCGCCGCAAAGCCCGCTCAAAGCAGGCTCAGAAGAAGAAACAAATCTCCCCATCGCCCCCCACGGCGTAAAACGCCGTGGCTACTCCGCCTCCGGCGGACCAAGGCCGCTAAAGCGGCCTGCCAAGACATGGTTCCTGACCCCGTTCCCCCCTGGCCCCTTCCCCCCCGCCCCCGTTACCCGGCAGCGTTGGCGAAGGCAGGAGTATCTATCTATCCCTCTTCGCCCCCCTCTTCTGACGGACGTTGCTGGCCTTGCTGCCTCATAAGCCTGTTGTTGCGCAATGAAATCGAATGCAGGATAATAGTTGCACATACACCGCAGACGGCAATAACAGGGGCGACAAAACGTTCCCATGAGAAGGCATAGCAGACAGGGATTAGAGCCACAAGCGAGGTGCAGACGAATGCTGCATATATAAACTCTTTTCCGAGTGGTTCTTTGCTCTCAAGAGGGAGAACTACCCTGTATGCAGAATCAACAACAACTTCTAGCGACTTGCATATCTTGTCCATAGCAGGACCGTATCCCTCAATGGTATTCTTGCTGCATAGTGAGAAAGCCGTGAATGCGGCTAGCAGCCATGCCCTAGAGACCTCCTCTGCTTGGTTCTTCAGAGCTGTTTGAAATTGCGCCAGTTCCAGAAAGTCACCGGTCTTCCGCCAAAGCGTTGCCGTTGGTATCTGTGGTTTGGTCACCGCCCCAACCATGTAGGCAAAAAGCAGGTTCCCGGACCTATCTGATTTCCCTCGGGCTTTAGATTGCCTCTGGGCGATTTTAAGATTGCCTGGCACCGAACAGGATGTTTGCCAAAACAGGGAAAAGGGCAGTCTGATATACCTAACGGCCTTCTTTATTAGGCGTTTTGCTTCTTCATCGCTGGATCCGGCGGCACGTTCGCAGAGCCGGTGCGCGAAATAGGCGCACCGAAGGAATTCTGCGTCTGAGAGATGACCATAGACACACCTGTACTTAGCCGACCCAAACACAGGAATGAAAAAAATAAACAATGTGGGCGTGGCCCAAGAAAGGATCCAAAAAAGGGGCACAAGGTAAGCATATTTTGTCCCCGCGAAAATGAAAGCCAGAGAAGCGAGTCCTATGGACGCAAGCGCTATGAGTACATTATGCCATCGCACGCGGGCTGGACTCATAATACTGGACCCGCCCTTGTCTTTCTTGACAACTAATTCTACCTCAGCCATAGGGCCAAGTAGTTTCTCCAGTTCCATCAGAAGCTTGGAAGCGCTCCACCCGTATTCCATCTGCGACTTGTCAGCCTGCACTTCCATGACCGGTCCTCTCGTCGGAAATCAACGAAGATATATCTTCCCGCGTCCCCCTTTCCGCCTCTCCTCCAAACAACCCGCCCTGTTTCGCCCCCCGGCCTTTGTGTTGCTGGGGTTGTTGCAGGGTGTGTTGAGCGGCGGCGCCGCCGGGGACTTGGAGGATTGCGGGGTTGGGGAGGTGGGGGTCTTTCATTAGCTCTTCGATGGTCAGAATCTGCACGCGGGGGTAGTTCTCGTTGTTCCAGGGCGAGGCGTACATGCCGGCCGCGGCGGCTTCGGTGCGCATCGGGGCGGTCGAGTCCTGCAGGGTCAGAAAAACGCCCAGCTCGGCTTGCTCGCGGGCGAGGGTGCCGACGAAATCGCGGATGTCCTTGGCGCCGACCTTGCCGCTCTTGACCTGCACGAGCATGGTCTTGGTGACCATCGCCCCGGCCTTGAGCTCGTCCTGGAAATATCGCACGCCGTCGATGCCCTGATCGGCGCCTTTCTTTTTGGCCCCGCCCCGCGGCCGCGCGCCCACCAGGCCCAAGGCCCAGAACTGGAACTGGTAGGGGTCCTGCTGCGCCAGGGCCTCGGCCCCGGAGACGCTGGCCGGCTCGCCGATGACCTGGTAGTCCGGCAGCGGGACAAACCGCGTCAGGCGGTGCTTGATGAGATTGATCGACAAATGCGTGATGTCGATGCCGATCCACGTCCGCGGCGCGGCCGCCGGATCCTCGCGATTGAGCGTCTCGACGGCGTCAATCGTCGTCCCGCACCCGCAGAAGGGATCGAGAATCACGTCGCCGGGATTGCTGGAGGCGGCGACGATGCGGAGCAATAGCTCGATTGGTTTTTGCGTGGGGTAACCCAGCTTTTCCTTGTGCCAGGAGCGCAAGGCCTCCAAATCCCCCCAAACATCTTGTGCTGGCAAGCCCTTGGCCTCGTCAAGATACCTCTTCAAGCGAGGTATACCGTTCTTCGTATAGAAGACCTTGCCTTGCGAATCAAGCGCGGCCATTCGCTCTTGTGGGCAACGCCATATTCGCTTAATCCCTTTCCATTCGTATTCGTATCCGCCCCCCGAGAGCCCGGCAGCACTGAGATTGTCAGACATCCACATGCGACCGTCGGGGTCTCTGTAGCGGTAATACTGCTCGACGTATGCCGGGTCATATGGCTGATAGGGTTTATTCCAGACAGCGTTGCCGTTCTTCACATAGAAATGAATAACGTCGTGAACGGAACCATATCTTCTAGCATCGGAATGCCCGCTCGTCCTTTTCCAGATGATCTCATTCCGGAAGTTTTCAGCCCCAAAAATCGCGTCGAGGACGAGTTTGAGATAGTGGCTGGCGGTGGGGTCGCAGTGGAGGTAGAGGCTTCCGGTGGGTTTGAGGACTCGGTGCATGTGGACGAGGCGCACGGCCATCTGGACCAGGTAGGCCATCATCGGCGAGGGTTTGAGGAAGTTCATGAAGGTCTTCATGAGTTCCACCAGCGGGGCCGGGACTTGTTCGTCCTGGTGCAGGCGGGCGAGGGCTTCGTTGGCGGCCATGTCCCAGCGCCAGGTGTCTTCGAAGGCCTTGATCTGGGCGGCCGCGGGGGTTCCGGAGGTTTCCTTGAACAGGACGTTGTAGTCTTGCTGGCTGTTGAAGGGCGGGTCGAGGTAGATCAGGTCGACGCACGCGTCGGGCAACAGCGAGCGATCTTCCAGGAAGGTCAGATTGTCGCCGTAGCAGAGCAGGTTCTTGTTGATTGGGCCGCTGTCGGTCATTTGCCACCCTTCGATTTGATAAGGAAGATACCGCGCCGGGAGGGAATAGCCAATACGCCATATGCAATATCCGATATGCAATATCCGATATCCAATTTGTCCAGGCCGATTCGCCGACCGAGGCCGCCGAGGCTTTGGAGGGGCTCGGGGGTTCCTGCTAACCCGGATATTTCACCGCAGAGAACCTGACGCGGCCTTGGGCCGCAACCAAAGTTTCCGCCGCCGACGCCATTGCTCAATTTCTCCGGCCGCCGTCGCCGTGGGACCCCAGGCCCCAAGCCGGCCCCCCGTGAGCCTCCGTTTGGGGCCTGCCCACGACGCCGGCGGCCTTGCCGTGCTGCATCCACGCGCCGGAGCCCATCTGCCCGAAGCTCAAAAGCGATAAACTCCGGGGTCTGGGGCGGAGCCCCAGTTTCTTGCCAGAAAAACAAGATGTTACACC